>NZ_JABMCU010000002.1:0-76334 GCF_013179605.1 Enterobacter sp. CM29
TAACGTGGACCCGACCGGCCCCGCGCCGGATCTGGGCATGTCCGTTGAGACTTTTTACAACCCGCTGGTGCGCCGCCTGGCAAAACTGCCGAAGCCGGTGATTTGCGCGGTTAACGGCGTGGCGGCGGGGGCAGGTGCCACGCTGGCCCTCGGCTGTGACATGGTGATTGCGGCCCGTTCAGCCAGCTTTGTGATGGCCTTCAGCAAGCTCGGGCTGGTACCGGACTGCGGCGGAACCTGGCTGCTGCCGCGCGTGACCGGACGCGCCCGCGCCATGGGGCTAGCATTGCTGGGCGACAAGCTCAGCGCCGAGCAGGCACAGGCCTGGGGAATGATCTGGCAGGTGGTGGACGACGAGCAGCTCTCCGCCACCGCACAGCAGATGGCGCTGCATTTTGCCTCGCAGCCGACCTTTGGCCTGGGCTTGATCAAGCAGGCGATCAACGCCGCCGAAACCAACACCCTCGACGCCCAGCTTGATCTGGAGCGCGACTATCAACGTCTGGCTGGACGCAGCGACGACTACCGGGAAGGCGTCAGCGCGTTCCTGGCAAAACGCGCGCCGAACTTTACGGGGAAATAAGATGGTGAATATCCATACGGTCGCCGTCATTGGCAGCGGCACAATGGGCGCCGGGATTGCCGAAGTGGCAGCCAGCCACGGTCATCCGGTTCTGGTGTACGACATTGACGCTGCGGCGATTTCCCGCGCCGTCGACGGCATTCGCCAGCGGCTGTCCTCTCGCGTTGCGCGCGGAAAACTCTCTGCCGACGCCGGGGAACAGATCCTCGCCCGCCTGACGCCGGTGACGAATATCAGTGCTCTGGCGAAAGCCGATCTGGTGATCGAGGCGGCCTCCGAGCGGCTTGAAGTGAAAAAGGCGCTGTTTACCCAGCTGGCAGAGGTTTGCCCGCCGCAGACGCTACTCGCCAGCAATACCTCGTCTATTTCCGTTACCGCGATTGCGGCGGAGATAAACCACCCTGAACGCGTCGCCGGGCTGCACTTCTTCAATCCTGCCCCGGTGATGAAGCTGGTGGAGGTGGTCAGCGGGCTGGCGACCTCACCCGAAGTGGCCGATGCGCTGTGCGAGCTGGCGCTGAGCTGGGGAAAGCAGCCGGTACGCTGCCAGTCCACACCGGGGTTTATCGTCAACCGCGTAGCGCGTCCTTTCTACTCGGAAGCCTGGCGCGCGCTGGAAGAGCAGGTGGCAGCGCCCGAGGTGATCGACGCCGCCGTGCGAGACGGCGGGGGGTTCCCGATGGGGCCGCTTGAGCTGACGGACATGATTGGTCAGGACGTCAACTTTGCCGTGACCTGCTCCGTATTTAACGCCTTCTGGCAGGAGCGTCGTTTTTTGCCGTCGCTGGTGCAGCAGGAGCTGGTGCTGGCGGGGCGTCTGGGTAAGAAAAGCGGGCAGGGCGTTTACCGCTGGCAGGAGGACAAACCCGCCGTCAGCTGGCTCGCCCCGGTCAGCCACAGCTTCAGCCCGATGCGCGCACAGCGAAGAAGTGACGGTGTCACGGAAATTGACGATATGTTGCTGATCGAAACGCAGGGTGAAACCGCGCAGTCGCTGGCGCTGCGCCACGGCTGTCCGGTGGTGGTGGTCGACCGCATCGAGCGGGATGTGGCCGTTATAGCCGCCGCGCCCGGCAACCCGCACGCCGCCACGCAGAAAGCCATTTACTGGTTGCAGCACCAGGAGAAACGTGTGGTCCAGATTGCGGATTACCCCGGCCTGCTGATCTGGCGCACGGTGGCGATGATTGCCAACGAAGCGCTGGATGCCCTGCAAAAAGGGGTCGCCAGTGAGCAAGACATCGATACCGCCATGCGCTTAGGGGTCAACTATCCCTGCGGCCCCATCGCCTGGGGCGAGCGCCTTGGCTGGCAGCGTCTGTTAACGCTGCTGGAGAACCTGCAACGTCACTACGGCGAGGAACGTTATCGCCCCTGTTCACTGCTGCGCCAGCGTGCGCTTCTGGAGAGTAGTTATGAGTCATAACGCCTGGCATAACGCCCGCGCGATGTACGAACGGGACGCCTGCGCGCAGGCGATGGGGATGGACATTATCGAGATGGGCGAGGGCTACGCGGTGGTGACCATGACCATCACCCCGCAGATGCTTAATGGGCATAAAACCTGCCACGGCGGACAGCTATTCTCGCTGGCCGATACCGCCTTTGCCTACGCCTGCAACAGTCAGGGGCTGGCGGCGGTGGCCTCAGGCTGCGCCATCGATTTTCTGCGTCCGGGCTTTGCTGGCGATAAGCTGACCGCTACCGCGCGGGTGAAGCATCAGGGCAAACTGACCGGCGTCTACGACATCGAAATTCAGAATCAACAACAGAAAACCGTCGCTCTTTTTCGCGGGAAATCCCACCGCACCGGCGGCAGTGTGACAGGAGAAGCCTGATGCGTAACGCATTTATTTGTGAGGGTGTGCGTACCCCGGTCGGTCGCTACGGTGGAGGATTATCCAGCCTGCGTGCCGATGACTTAGGGGCCGTTCCGCTGCGTGCGCTGCTGGCGCGTTACCCGCAGCTCGATCTGGAGCGCATAGATGACGTGATCTTCGGCTGCGCAAATCAGGCCGGAGAGGATAACCGCAACGTGGCGCGCATGTCGTCGCTGCTGGCCGGGCTGCCGCAGACCGTTTCCGGTACCACCATTAACCGCCTGTGCGGCTCCGGTCTGGATGCCCTTGGCTTTGCGGCGCGCGCCATTAAGGCCGGGGATGGCGATCTGCTGATCGCCGGTGGCGTCGAATCCATGTCCCGTGCGCCGTTCGTGATGGGTAAAGCCACCGCGGCGTTTCAGCGTCAGGCGGAGATCTTCGATACCACCATCGGCTGGCGATTTGTGAATCCGCTCATGCATCAGCAATACGGAACTGACAGCATGCCGGAAACGGCAGAGAATGTAGCGGAATTGTTAAATATAAGCCGTGCCGATCAGGACGCATTTGCCTTGCGCAGCCAGCAGCGCACCGCGCTGGCGCAGCAGAATGGCGTTCTGGCGCAGGAGATAATCCCGGTACAGGTAACGGGGAAAAAAGGCGCGGTAACGGAAGTGAGCGTAGACGAGCATCCGCGCGCCGAAACCACCCTTGAACAGCTTGCCGCGCTGAAAGCCCCGTTTCGCAAGAACGGTGTGGTGACGGCGGGGAACGCCTCTGGCGTCAACGACGGGGCGGCGGCGCTGATTATCGCCAGCGAGCCGATGGCGCTTGCCCAGGGGTTAACCCCGCGCACCCGCATTGTGGCCATGGCGACCGCGGGCGTCGAGCCGCGTCTGATGGGATTAGGCCCGGTTCCCGCCACCCGTAAGGTGCTGGAACGTGCCGGACTCAGTATCACCGATATGGACGTCATTGAGCTTAACGAAGCCTTCGCCGCACAGGCGCTGGGGGTGCTGCGTCAGCTGGGCTTGCCGGATGACGCGGAGCATGTCAACCCGAACGGCGGAGCGATCGCGCTAGGTCATCCGCTGGGAATGAGCGGTGCCAGACTGGCGCTGGCCGCGAGCAATGAATTGCACCGACGCGGCGGGCGCTACGCGCTGTGTACGATGTGCATCGGTGTGGGTCAGGGCATTGCCATGATCCTTGAGCGTGTTTGAGCGAACAATAATGTGAGTACCCTGCGATGATAAATACAACAAAGCTTGATCCGATCGAAACCGCGTCCATTGATGAATTGCAGGCGTTGCAGACCGCGCGCCTGAAGTGGACGCTGAACCACGCCTACAACAACGTTCCGATGTACAAACGCAAGTTTGATGCCGCGGGCGTTCACCCTGACGATTTCAACGAGCTGGCGGACCTGCAAAAATTCCCGTGCACCACCAAGCAGGATCTGCGCGACAACTACCCGTTCGATACCTTTGCGGTGCCGATGGAGCAGGTGGTGCGTATTCACGCCTCGTCGGGCACCACCGGAAAGCCGACCGTGGTGGGGTATACCCAGAATGATATCGACAACTGGGCCAATATCGTCGCCCGTTCCCTGCGCGCCGCCGGGGGCAGCGCGAAGGATAAAATTCACGTCGCCTACGGTTACGGGCTCTTCACCGGCGGGCTGGGGGCGCACTACGGTGCAGAGCGTCTGGGGGCGACGGTGATCCCGATGTCCGGCGGCCAGACGGAGAAGCAGGCGCAGCTGATCCGCGATTTCCAGCCGGATATGATCATGGTGACGCCCTCTTACTGCCTGAACCTGATCGAAGAGCTGGAGCGTCAGATGGGCGGTGATGCCAGCGCCTGTTCCCTGCGCGTCGGCGTGTTTGGCGCCGAGCCGTGGACGCAGGCGATGCGCCGCGAAATCGAGAAACGGCTGGGCATTACCGCGCTGGATATCTATGGTCTCTCCGAGGTGATGGGGCCGGGCGTGGCGATGGAGTGTCTTGAAACCGCTGACGGCCCGACCATCTGGGAAGATCACTTCTACCCGGAGATCGTCAACCCGAATGACGGCTCGCCGCTGGCCGACGGCGAGCAGGGCGAACTGCTGTTCACCACGCTGACCAAAGAGGCGCTGCCGGTGATCCGCTACCGCACCCGCGACCTGACGCGCCTGCTGCCGGGTACCGCACGCACCATGCGCCGGATGGATCGCATCAGCGGGCGTAGCGACGACATGCTCATCATTCGCGGCGTTAACGTCTTCCCGTCACAGCTTGAAGAGGAGATCGTCAAGTTCGAACATCTTTCGCCGCACTATCAGCTGGAGGTGAACCGCCGCGGGCATCTTGATTCACTTTCGGTGAAGGTCGAGCTGAAACAGAGTAGCTTAACGCTGACGCATGAACAGCGTTGTCAGGTCTGCCATCAGCTGCGTCATCGGATTAAATCGATGGTGGGGATTTCAACCGATGTGATGATCGTTAACTGCGGCAGCATACCGCGATCCGAGGGTAAAGCCTGCCGGGTGTTTGATTTGCGTAAGGTTGCGGCTAACGGATGAGGGATCTACACAAAATAATGTCTGCATCGACGGCCCCCTCTCCCTTGAGGGAAAGGGTTAGGGTGAGGGGGAAACCCCATATTCCTATGCTATGATTCATCCAGGAAAAAAATAACAACAGAATGAATCACATGAATAAACTTGATGCCTTTATCCAGCACGCAGTCAGCTCTGTTCCCGTCAGCGGAACGTCGCTTATCTCCTCGCTGTATGGCGACGCGCTTTCCCATCGCGGCGGAGAGATCTGGCTCGGCAGTCTGGCGGCCCTGCTGGAAGGGATGGGATTCGGGGAGCGCTTTGTGCGCACCGCGCTGTTTCGCCTCAACAAAGAGGGCTGGCTGGACGTGTCCCGCATTGGCCGCCGCAGCTTTTACCGTCTCAGCGACAAGGGGCTGCGTTTGACCCGACGCGCGGAAAATAAAATCTACCGTGCAGAACTGCCGGCATGGGATGGTAAATGGCTGCTACTGCTTTCCGAGGGGCTGGATAAAACCACGCTCGCGGACGTGAAAAAACAGCTCATCTGGCAAGGGTTCGGCACGCTGGCGCCGAGCCTGATGGCCTCGCCGTCGCAGAACCTCGCGGACGTGCAGTCTCTGTTGCATGACGCGGGCGTGGCGGAAAACGTCATTTTCTTTGAAGCTCATTCGCCGCTGGCTTTGTCACGCGCGGCGTTACGATCCCGCGTGGAAGAGTGCTGGCAGCTGACCGAACAAAACGCGATGTACGAAACGTTTATCAACTCGTTCCGTCCGCTGCTGCCGCTGCTGAAAGAGGCGTCGCCCGAGGATTTAACCCCGGAACGCTGCTTCCAGATCCAGCTGTTACTCATTCATTTTTATCGTCGCGTGGTGCTGAAAGATCCGCTGTTGCCGGAGGAGTTACTCCCGGCGCACTGGGCGGGACAGAGCGCGCGACAGCTGTGCATTAACATCTACCAGCGCGTGGCAGCGGGAGCCCTGGCGTTTGTCAGTGAGAAGGGGGAAACCTCCGTCGGCGAGCTGCCCGCGCCCGGCACGCTTTATCACCAGCGTTTTGGTGGTCTGAATATCACATAAGGAGAGGGTATGCCTGTTTATCAAATTGATGGTCTGACGCCGGTCGTGCCTGAAGAGAGCTATGTTCACCCGACCGCGGTGCTGATTGGCGACGTGATCCTCGGCAAAGGTGTTTACGTAGGCCCCAACGCCAGCCTGCGCGGTGATTTTGGCCGGATCGTGGTGAAAGACGGCGCGAACATTCAGGATAACTGTGTGATGCACGGTTTTCCGGAGCAGGACACGGTGGTGGAAGAGGACGGGCATATCGGCCACAGCGCGATCCTGCATGGCTGCATTATCCGTCGTAATGCGCTGGTGGGGATGAATGCGGTGGTGATGGACGGAGCGACGATCGGCGAAAACAGCATCGTCGGGGCGGCGGCGTTTGTGAAGGCCAAAGCGGAAATGCCTGCGAATCACTTAATTCTTGGCAGTCCGGCGAAAGCGATTCGTGAGCTAAGCGCGCAGGAAATAGAGTGGAAAAAGCAGGGCACGCGGGAGTATCAGGTGCTGGTGGATCGCTGTAAGCAAACGCTGCATCAGGTAGAGCCGCTGCGGGAAGAAGAGCCCGGCCGCAAACGGCTGGTATTCGATGAGAACTTACGGCCCAAGTCGGCTGGCCGGGATAATTAACCATTTCTTGCCTGCGAAATAATGCAATGGCATGAGGATGCGTTAACGCGCAACAAATACCCTTTGGGGATAGTGTATAATTGAACGTTTCAGACCTGCATTCATAAAGGGATTTTGTTACCCTGACGCAGATCACGCCTCTCATTCAGAGCGGTCAATGCGTTTATGGAAGACACTATATGAGTGAAAACGACACTATCCCAAAGCAGTCCAAAAGCCAGATTAACAAAGCGGTATTTTACACATCTGCTTTGTTAATTTTCCTTCTTGTCGCCTTTGCCGCGATTTTCCCTGACGTTGCCGATAAAAACTTTAAGCTACTGCAACAGCAAATATTCACCAACGCCAGCTGGTTTTACATTCTTGCCGTCGCGCTGATTTTAATGAGCGTGACGTTCCTCGGCTTGTCCCGCTACGGCGATATTAAACTCGGGCCCGACCACTCCCAGCCTGATTTCAGCTACCACTCGTGGTTCGCCATGCTGTTCTCGGCGGGGATGGGGATCGGCCTGATGTTCTTCGGTGTGGCGGAGCCGGTCATGCACTACCTTTCCCCGCCGGTGGGGACACCTGAAACGGTCGCTGCGGCCAAAGAGGCCATGCGGCTGACATTCTTCCACTGGGGGCTGCACGCCTGGGCTATCTACGCCATCGTTGCGTTGATTCTGGCGTTCTTCAGCTACCGCCACGGCCTGCCTTTGACGCTTCGTTCGGCGCTTTATCCGATTATCGGGGACCGTATTTACGGCCCGATAGGTCATGCGGTGGATATCTTCGCGGTAATCGGCACCGTATTTGGCGTGGCGACCTCGTTAGGCTACGGCGTTTTACAGGTCAATGCCGGGCTGAACCACCTTTTTGGCGTACCCATCAACGATACCGTGCAGGTGATCCTTATCGTCCTGATTACCGGGCTGGCGACCATTTCCGTGGTGTCCGGTCTGGACAAAGGCATTCGCATTTTATCAGAGCTCAATCTGGGGCTGGCGGTACTGCTGCTGGTGCTGGTGTTGTGCCTGGGGCCAACCGTACTCCTGCTGAAATCCTTTGTGGAAAATACCGGCGGATACCTGTCCGAGCTGGTGAGCAAGACGTTTAACCTGTACGCTTATGAACCGAAATCCAGCAACTGGCTGGGAGGCTGGACGCTGCTGTACTGGGGCTGGTGGCTGTCCTGGTCGCCGTTTGTCGGGATGTTCATTGCCCGTGTGTCCCGCGGCAGAACCATCCGCGAGTTCGTGACCGGCGTGCTGTTTGTCCCGGCGGGCTTTACCCTGATGTGGATGACGGTGTTCGGCAATAGCGCCATTTACCTCATCATGAACAAGGGAGCGTCCGATCTGGCGAATACCGTCCAGCAGGACGTGGCGCTGGCGCTGTTTAATTTCCTTGAGCATTTCCCGTTCTCTTCCGTGCTGTCATTTATTGCCATGGCGATGGTCATCGTCTTCTTTGTGACCTCAGCCGACTCCGGGGCGATGGTGGTGGATACCCTCGCGTCCGGCGGCGAGGCCAATACACCCGTCTGGCAGCGCATCTTCTGGGCCGCGCTGATGGGCGTAGTCGCTATCGCGCTGCTGCTCGCGGGCGGACTGAGTGCGCTGCAAACCGTGACTATCGCCAGCGCGCTACCGTTCTCGATGATCCTGCTGGTCTCAATCTATGGGTTGCTGAAGGCGCTCCGACGCGATTTGACCAAACGCGAGAGCCTGAGTATGGCCACGATCGCGCCGACAGCGGCCCGTAACCCCATTCCGTGGCAGCGCAGACTGCGTAACATCGCCTACTTACCTAAACGCTCCCTGGTGAAACGCTTTATGGAAGAGGTGATCAAACCGGCCATGGTGCTGGTGCAGGATGAACTGAATAAGCAGGGAACGCAGAGCCATATCAGCGACGCGTCGGACGATCGTATTCGCCTTGAGGTGGATTTAGGCAATGAGCTGAATTTCATTTATGAAGTCAGGCTGCGTGGCTATAACTCGCCGACCTTCGCGCTAGCGGCCATGGAGAATGATGAGAATCAGGCAGAACAGCACCGGTACTATCGGGCAGAAATCTACCTCAAGGAAGGTGGGCAAAATTACGATGTGATGGGCTGGAACCAGGAGCAGTTAATTAACGATATTCTGGACCAGTATGAAAAACATCTGCACTTCCTGCACCTGGTGCGTTAATCAGCCAGCCCCTGAAGCATTCGCTTCAGGGGCGTAATTTAATACGCCTCCGGCAGCGGACGGTCTATCGACACCAGCTTTCCGCGCTTCATGGTGATATAGCCCCCGGCTTTAAGATCCGCCAGCACGCGAAAGACATGCGTTCGCGACAGGTTAGTGCGCTTGATGATAAACAGCGCCAGACCCTCATTCTCGCCCGTGTGGGTTTCCTGCCGATAAAGATAGCGATAGAGCATGGGTTTAATGGTCTGGTAGCTGGTGACCTGCCTGCGTTCGTTATGCAGGTCGATGGTGAATATCGACATGTAGGTCAGTATGGTGGCCAGCGCCTGCATGCGCTCAGGCCCACCCTGGAAAAATATCTGGTCGAAGTCGGCCCAGGATATTTTCACCAGTTTCACCCTGGCACTGCTGCGATATTCATACTTCGCCAGTGGACAATACCTTTCCATTAACCCGATCGGCATATACTCAATAGTATTGCCAATATTCAGCCCATCATCAGGCATTAATATCGTCAGCGACCCTTCAGTACAGAAATAAATATAGCCAGGTTCAACGGTGAGTTTTTTATTTGCGGCAACGGTTAAGACCTCGCCTTCACAAAGCATTTGCGGAAAAAATTGCCCAATATTGAGTTGCTGATAATAGGTATGGATATCCTGAAAATTCACGCTAAGCCTCTCCCCGCAACGTCTGCTATGGTAGCGAGTATAGCAGCAATAGCCCACGGATTACGAATCGATAAATAACCAGTCCCATATGGGACTATGAAGGGAAGGTATTCTGGTTAGAATGGTCCTCAATGAGTTCGCATTAAAATTATCCGCCACAATTAAATATCGCTGGCGGCGCAATTAATCTATGAGGCCATTTAATGAAATTAACGATAATCGCTAAACATCTGGCGCTGGCCGGTGTGTTGACGTCGCTGTCGCTTTCCGCGTTTGCGGAAGTACAGCCGCAGGATGCCACTCCTACAACCCAGCAGGCTAATAACGCCCTGTATAACAAATTACCGTTTGCCGATAAAACCGACTTTGAAAATGCCCATAAAGGCTTTATCGCCCCGCTGCCGCAAAACATGATCAAAGGCGAGCAGGGGAACGTTATCTGGAACCCGGCGAAATATGATTTCGTCAAAGAGGGTGAAAAAGCCCCGGATACGGTAAACCCGAGTCTGTGGCGTCAGTCACAGTTGATCAACATTGGCGGGCTGTTTAAGGTCACCGACGGCGTGTATCAGATCCGTAATCTCGATCTCTCCAACATGACCATCATTGAGGGCGAGAAGGGCATTACCGTTATCGACCCGCTGTTAAGCGCTGAACCGGCGAAAGAAGCGCTGGATCTCTACTATGCAAACCGCGGCAAGAAACCGGTCGTGGCTGTGGTGATCACCCACAGCCACGTTGACCACTATGGCGGCCTGCGCGGCGTGGTTGACGAAGCTGACGTCAAGTCTGGCAAAGTGAAAATCTACGCGCCGGATGGCTTTATGAAAGAGGCGGTTTCCGAAAACATTATGGCCGGAAACGCGATGAGCCGCCGTGCGAGCTATATGTACGGCAACCTGCTGAAGCCGGATGCAAAAGGCCAGGTGGGTGCAGGCCTTGGCACCACCACCTCTGCGGGTACTGTCACCCTCATCCCGCCGACCGACTACATTACCCATACCGGTCAGGAAGAAGTGATCGACGGTTTGACCTACGACTTTATGATGGCGCCGGGTTCAGAAGCTCCGTCGGAGATGCTGTGGTACGTCAAAGAGAAGAAAATGATCGAGGCCGCAGAGGACGTGACGCATACTCTGCACAACACCTACTCCTTGCGCGGCGCGAAAATCCGCGACCCGCTGGCCTGGTCTAAGTACATTAACGCCGCCATTGAGCGCTGGGGCGCGGACGCGGAAGTGATTATTGCGCAGCACCACTGGCCGACCTGGGGTAACGAGAATATCGTCAAGCTGATGAAAGGCCAGCGCGATATGTACCGCTACATCAACGACCAGACCCTGCGTATGGCCAACAAAGGCCTGACTCGCGATGAGATCGCCGCAGAATTTAAGCTGCCGGAATCGCTCGAGAAACAGTGGGCAAGCCGCGGTTACTACGGCTCCGTTAGCCACGACGTCAAAGCCACTTACGTGTTTTATCTCGGCTGGTTCGACGGCAACCCGGCAACCCTCGACGAGCTGCCGCCTGAACAGGCTGCGAAGAAGTTCGTGCAGTACATGGGCGGCGCTGATGCCATCATGCAGAAAGCCAAAGCGGATTATCAGCAGGGTAATTACCGTTGGGTTGCTCAGGTGGTCAGCAAAGTGGTCTTTGCCGATCCTAACAACCAGGCTGCCCGTAATCTGGAAGCCGACGCGCTTGAGCAGTTAGGTTACCAGGCGGAAGCGGGCACCTGGCGTAACTTCTACCTGACCGGCGCGCAAGAACTGCGTAATGGCGTGAAGAAGCTGCCGACGCCGAACACCGCCAGCCCGGATACCGTGCGAGCGATGACCCCGGAAATGTTCTTCGACTACCTGGGTGTGCACATCAACGGGGTGCGGGCCGGTAACGCGAAGGCGGTCTTCAATGTCGATCTCGGTAAGGATGGCGGAAAATACAAGCTGGAGCTGGAAAACGGCGTGCTGAACCATACCGCCAACGCGCAGGCGAAGGATGCCGACGCAACTATCGCGCTTGACCGCACCACGCTGAACAACATCATCCTTAAGAAAGAGACGCTGAAGCAGGCGATGGATAAAGGTGACGTGAAGGTGAGTGGAAACGGGGCGAAGCTGGAAGAGATGCTGAGCTACATGGACAAATTTGACTTCTGGTTCAATATCGTAACGCCATAAGTTCAGGTTTCGTCCACATAATCCTGGCGCCTTAGAAATAAGGCGCCATTTTTTTATTCACGCATCGCCAGCGCGCTGGCACTTGCCGGATCGAACAGTGAAATACTCTCGATCTGATCAAGCATGATCACCTTACGGAAATCCATAGCGCTTTTTGGCTCTGAGTCGAGCGTAACCTCATGCTCGGCGTACCATTTGCTGTAGTTGTGCTCAATACACAGCTGCATGTTCTCCCCGTCGCGGTAGCCGCTCAGCATCGGGATAAGCACGATATTGGCGGTTTTTTCATACTCCAGCGTGGCGGTATGGATCATGCCAATATAAATCCGCCGCGACTTCAGCGTGACGTGCGCAAGTTCACCTTCCTCCATGCACTGATAGAGCAGTTGTTCAATCCCGCTCGATTGCGCCAGCCGCTTGTAGAGCTTTTTCCGGCCTTCGCCGTCCAGCCGCGCGCTGCCGGCCCAGTTAGAACGATAGAGACAAAACAGGATCGCAAAGGCCAGCATCACCACGACCGGAGCCTGAATCCCTAAAAAGCTCCAGTTCATAAAATCAATTTGCCAGTCGGCGTATTTTGCGGACGTGAAATGGAACGTGTTGTCGGCGGCGGAGAGGGCGAACAACAGCAGCCAGAGCAGGCCGGTGGCGATCACGCCCTGTAAAACGAAAATGCAGCCATACAGCGCCACAAGGAAATAGACATCCCAGCCGAATGAACGCTTAATTTTGAACCGGGTTGAGAGATCGCGGCTGGTGTACCAGTAGCCGCATACCATCAATACCATGAATATTGCCGTTCCCATTTCAGGCCCTCTTCAGCGCGTTGACATGGCGCAGAAAGTCCTGCCGAACCTCGTTACTTTTGTAGTTAACCGAGGCGTTTCCATCCTGATCGATGATGATGCGGTCGCCATCCTCTACGGCTTCGATAATTTCCTGGTGACTCATAACCTGCAACAAGGATTCCGGGCTGGAAAAGAGCGCCATCAGTAAATTTTTCATCGCGTGACATCCTTATGAATTAAAAGGATAAGTCTGGAAGATAAATGGCACCTTTGCCTTAAGGTTATCCCTAAAAAATAACGGCACGGCGGTGAGAATCTGCTTTTGACTCAAATTGGCACCTCAGGGAAAGTTTTTAAAATACTGAATTAAAAGAGGTATAAAAAATATATCTGCACAAACTTGGACAAATAACGCTAATTGTGCAAGTTTTAATTATGCGATTTCGCTACGTTGTTTACAGCCAGGATGTGACCCATGAGCACGTTGCCGTCCGTCATCAGTCGATTCGTTGATTATTACGCCACGCTGGATACCCAGCCACCTTCGGCGCTGGCAAAGATTTATCGCGCCGATGCCACGCTTATCGATCCCTTTGGCGAACACAGCGGGTTGTTCGCGATTCAGCGCTATTTCACTCACCTGCTGGCTAACGTCCAGCGGTGCCGCTTTACCGTCGATGCTCCCTTGCAGCAGGGCGATCGCTTTGTTGTTACCTGGATGATGCACTGGTCGCACCCGCGTATTGCCCGGGGGGCAATGCGCCAGCTGCCGGGCTGCTCTGTGGTAGACATGCGCGACGATCGCATTGTTCGCCAGCGGGATTACTACGATGCCGGAGAGATGATTTACGAACATCTTCCGGTGCTCGGCTGGGCCGTACGCGGCGTGAAGGGGAGAGTGAAATCATGAAAACGGTTCTGATCACCGGCGCAAGCTCGGGCATCGGGGCCGGGCTGGCGAAATCTTTTGCCGACGATGGCTACCGGGTGATTGCCTGCGGGCGCGATGCGCAACGTCTGGCAGCCGTGCATCAGCACAGCCCCAACATTACGGTGCGCCTGTTCGATATGACAGACAGGGACGCCTGTCGCCAGGCGCTGGCGGACTGTGCTGCCGACACGGTGATTCTTTGCGCCGGAACCTGCGAGTATCTCGATCGCGGCGAGGTGGATGCCGCGTTGGTGGCGCGGGTCATGACCACCAATTTCATGGGGCCGGTAAACTGCCTTGCGGCGTTGCAGCCGCAGCTGATATCCGGCAACCGCGTGGTGCTGATCAGTTCGATGGCGCACTGGCTTCACTTCCCGCGAGCCGAAGCCTATGGCGCCTCTAAAGCGGCGTTAACCTGGTTTGCCGACACGCTGCGCCTCGACTGGGAGCCGAAAGGGATCGCCGTCACGGTCGTTTCACCTGGTTTTGTCGACACGCCGCTGACCCGAAAAAATGATTTCCCGATGCCGGGCCGGGTCAGCGTGGAGGACGCCGTCCATGCCATTCGTCGCGGTCTGGCAAAAGGGAAGGATCATATCGCGTTTCCCGCCGGGTTTAGCCTGGCGCTGCGCCTGCTCTCCGGTCTGCCCGATATACTTCAGCGCGCACTGCTGCGCAGGATGGTGCGACCATGAAGATCGCGATTATCGGCAGCGGTATCGCCGGGTTAACCTGTGCCTGGCGGCTCGCCGGACATCATCAGGTCACGCTGTTTGAAGCGCAGGCTACGCCGGGCGGGCATACTGCAACGGTGGATGTCGACACGCCGCAGGGCAACTTTGCCATCGACACCGGTTTTATTGTCTACAACGACCGCACCTATCCGCGCTTCATGGGGCTGCTGAGCGAACTGGGCATCAGCGGGCAAAAAACGCAGATGAGTTTTTCGGTACATAACCCGCAGAGCGGGCTGGAGTACAACGGCCACACGCTGACGTCGCTGTTCGCCCAGCGTCGTAATCTGTTAAACCCTGCCTTCTGGACGCTGCTGAAGGAGATCGTGCGCTTTAACCGGCTGGCGAAACAGACGCTCCGGGGTGACGTCAGCGAGTCCGCCACGCTGGAGACGTTCCTGCACCAGCACCGCTTCACGCCTTTTTTTGCCCGTCACTACATTCTGCCAATGGGGGCGGCTATCTGGTCATCCTCGCTACAGGAGATGAAACGCTTCCCGCTGCCGCTCTTTTTACGCTTTTTTGAAAACCACGGTCTGCTGGACATTACCCATCGTCCGCAGTGGTACGTGGTGCCGGGCGGCTCCCGGGAGTACATCCGCGCGATGATGGACAAGCTTGGCAATCGCCTGACGCTGCACCTCAATGCGCCGGTGCAGCAGGTTATTCGCCACGATCGCGGGGTTGATATAACGCGTGAGGGCGTAACAGACAACTTTGATCAGGTGATCTTCGCCTGCCACTCCGCTCAGGCGCTGGCGATGCTCGCCAGCCCAACGCAGGCTGAACGTGAGGTGCTGGGTGATATCGGCTGGCAGCGTAACGAGGTGGTGCTTCACAGCGATCCGCGCTGGCTGCCGGTGCGCAAGCGCGCGTGGGCGAGCTGGAACTACCGCCTCAGCGAGCAGGATCGGGCCAGCGCCTGCGTCACCTACAACATGAATATCTTGCAGGGACTGCCGCCGGGTAGCCCGCTGTTTTGCGTCACCCTCAACCCGGAAACGCCGGTGGAAGAACGCTATGTGCTGCGCCGCTTTGTCTATGAGCATCCGCTTTTTAACCCGCAAAGCTGGCAAGCCCAGGCCCGGCGTGGCGAAATAAACGGTCGCCAGCGGAGCTGGTTCTGCGGCGCGTACTGGTACAACGGCTTCCACGAAGATGGGGTACGCAGTGCGCTGGATGTGGTAAACGCTATCGCGGCCGGGGAGGGCAACTGAGATGAACAGCTGCCTTTACCACGGCACATTGCGCCATCGCCGTCTTTCGCCAAAAGCGCACCACTTTACCTACAGCGTCTTTATGGCCTGGCTCGATCTCGATGAGCTGGACGCGCTGCCCTCCGTCGGTGTGCGCCGTAACCGCGTTGCGCCCGCGGCATTTTATGATGCGGACTACCCGCTGGGCACCCCGCTCAAAGAGTGCGTCCTTGAGCGTCTGGAAAATCTGACCGGCGAACGCCCGGCGGGGCGGGTCATGCTTCTAACCCAACTGCGTTATTTCGGCTTTCATTTTAACCCAGTCAATTTTTACTACTGCTATGACGGGGAAGACACCCTGCGCTGGGTTCTCGCCGAAGTCCGCAACACGCCGTGGAATGAACGACACTACTACGCGGTAGCGGGGCGGGACGCCCCGCCGACGGAAAAAGCGTTTCACGTCTCGCCCTTTAATCCGATGGACATGGTCTACCACTGGCGCTTCAACAGTCCGGCCAGCACGCTGCGCATGCATATCGAAAACCATCAGGAGACGAAGGTGTTTGATGCCACTCTGACGCTGCGCCGGGAGCCGCTGACGCGCGCAGCGCTGCGGTCGCTGCTGGCGCGGATCCCGTTGATGACCCTCAAAACCGTTTTCGCCATTTACTGGCAGGCGCTCAGGCTGTGGCTGAAGCGCGTGCCGCTGCATAACCATCCCCTAAGCAGGAGTGAACGCTCATGACCGATCCCGTCTTTGCGCTTGAACCCGATATCCCGCGCAACGTCCGCGTCGCGCGATGGCTGCTTTTTCGCCTGCTGAACGGGCTGCGCGGCGGCTCGCTGACGCTGCGTGAAGGCGCGCAGACATTCCAGTTCGGCGACGCCTCCGCCGCGCTTCACGCTGAGGTGCAGGTACTCGCTCCGGGCGTCTACTGGCGCATTCTAACCGGGGGCAGCCTCGCCGCGGCACAAGCGTGGATAGATGGCGACTGGGAGACGGCCCACCTGACGCCGCTGCTGGAGCTGATAGCGCGCAATAGCCAGATCCTCGGGCAACTGGAAAAAGGGTTTCGCCTGCTCGGGAAACCGGTAGAGCGGCTACGGCACTGGATGCGGCGCAACTCCCGCGCGCAGGCACGGGAAAATATTGCCGCCCATTACGATTTGGGCAACGCCTTTTACGCCCATTTCCTTGATGAACAACTCCTTTACTCCAGCGCGCTGTTTACCGGGGAAGAGCAGGATCTCGCGGCGGCTCAGCAGGCGAAAATGGCGAGGCTATGCGACCAGCTGGCGCTCACGGCAAACGATCATCTGCTGGAGATTGGCACCGGCTGGGGGGCGATGGCGGAATATGTCGCCCGTCATTACGGCTGCCGGGTGACCACCACCACGCTGTCTCAGGAGCAGTACCACTGGGCCACCGCGCGGATCGCCCGGGCAGGGTTGCAGGATCGCGTTGAGGTGCTGCTCTGTGACTACCGCGATCTGACCGGAGTGTACGATAAGCTGGTGTCGGTTGAGATGATTGAAGCCGTCGGCCAACGCTACCTGCCAACGTTTTTCCGCACCTGCCAGGCGCGTCTGCGTCCGGGCGGGCGGATGGCGATTCAGGCCATCACCATTCAGGATCAGCGCTATCGCGACTACAGCAAAAGCGTCGATTTTATTCAGCGCTACATCTTCCCCGGCGGCTTTTTGCCCAGCATCACCGCCATGAATGAACTGATGACCCGCCATACCGATTTTGTCGTGCGTAACCTCTTCGATATGGGGCCGGACTACGCCCGCACGCTGGCGCACTGGCGTCAGCGCTTCGTTCACGCCTGGCAGGAGATTGAAAAGCTCGGATTTGATGACCGTTTCCGTAGGATGTGGCTGTACTACCTCGGCTACTGTGAAGCCGGGTTTAACGCCCGCACCATCAGCGTGGTGCAACTGACTGCGGAACGCGTATGAAGCGCTACGGGCAGGTCTTTCTGCTGGCCATCGGGTTTGATCTCTACTGGACGCTGGTGGTGCTGTTTCGCGAGCAGGGGCTGGTCATCTGGATCGCGCTGGCGCTGATTGCCTGGCTGTTGTTACCGCCATCACACCGGGTATACGCCCTTGTGCTGGCGGCGTCGGGCGCGATGCTGGACGCCCTCTGGGCGCTGACGGGGTTGATTTCATTCACTGGCACGTCTCTGATGCCGCTATGGATGGTGGCGCTGTGGCTGATGTTTGCCACCGTCTGGACGCAACTGACCCGCACGACCACCTTGCCGGGCTGGCTGCTGACGGCGCTGGCGACCCTGGGCGGGCCGCTGGCCTACCTGTTTGGCGAGCGTTTGGGGGCCATCACGTTCCTGGAGCCGACTTTTATCGTCGTCAGCTGGATGATCCCGGGCTGGCTGGTGCTGATGCTGTTTTTCCACCTGCTGATGGGGAGACAACAATGAGACATCTGTTACTCGCGCTCGCGCTAACCGTTATGGCCTGTAACGCGCAGGCGACTGACTGGCTGAGCTGGCGCAAGGTAGGCGATGCCACCCTCACCTGGGGGCTGTTTACCGTTTATACCTCTCAGCTGCTGACGCCCGACGGCAGATATACAGGAACAAACAGCGATAACGCGCTGATTATCACCTATGCCCGGGATATCGATGGCGACGACCTGGTCGAGGCGACCCGCGACCAGTGGCAGGCGCAGGGCATTTTGCAGCAGGAGCCGCAGAGTGAAGCCTGGCTGCGGATGCTAAAAGCGCTCTGGCCCGACGTCACGCCCGGCACGCAGCTCGCGTTTGTGGTTAATAACGGTCAGGGGCAATTCTGGTATCGCCCCACGGCGTCGCAGAAAAAATTTACGCCCCTCGGGCCGCGCCAGTCGGCAGCGTTTAGCTCGCGCTTTCTGGCGATCTGGCTCGATCCCCGCACCGAGTATCCTGAACTGCGTCAGCAGTTAATCGGAGGACCACAATGAAACGATTCCTGTTAATGGCGCTTACACTGACAATGCTGGTGGCCGGGTGCAGCACAGAAGTGACCGAGTATCGTCAGCAGCAGCCAAGGCTTGATATTTTCCACTACTTCCAGGGCAAAACCGAGGCGTGGGGGATGGTGCAGGACCGCAGCGGTAAGCAGATCCGCCGTTTTCACGTCGAGATCGCCGGAGATGTCATCGGCGATACGCTGACGCTGAACGAGCATTTTGTCTATGACGACGGCGAGAAGCAAAAGCGCGTCTGGCATATCCGCCGCATTGGCCACGATCGTTACGAAGGCACGGCGGGTGACATAGAAGGTGTCGCGACAGGTCAGGTTTCGGGCAATGCCCTTAACTGGCGCTACAGCATGAACGTGAAGGCGGACGGTAAAACCTGGCTGCTGCACTTTGATGACTGGATGTATTTGCAGGACAGCACCCGCCTATTCAATAAAACCGAGATGAAGAAATTTGGCGTCACCGTCGCCACGGTGACGCTGTTCTTTACCCGCAAAGAGGGCGGTTAATCCTCTTCGGGCTGAGGTTTACTGCTTGAGTAGATGAAGAAGAGCGCGATACTCAGGCAGACCACGGCCCCGAAACGGCTCGCTGAAAACGGAATGGCTTCATTGTTCAGCCAGCCAAAGTTATCAATCAGCATGCTCATGGCCAGCTGACCCAGGATCACCGCTACCGTGGCAACGGCGGTGCCGATACGCTGCACCGCGAGCACCATAATCACTATATAGGGCACGCCGCACAGGGCGCCCAGAAGCTGCCACTTGGGCACATCCATCAGGCTGACCGCCTGTTTCGGCTCAAAAAAGAAAATGAGCAGGGCGGTTACCAGCGCGCCGACGGAAAAGGTCAGAAACGCGCTTTTGAATACCCCCACGCTGCTGCCTAATTGCCCGTTAATGGCAGCCTGAATGCTCAGTGTCGCGCCGCCAATCACCGCCAGAATAATCATAATCACTGTCATAACGTTACCCCTGCGCCACGAGAATGAGCGCGGCGATGATAAATCCCAGCGCAATAATGCGTTTTGTATCGATCCTGCGGTGCGGCGTACCCAGCAGGCCATAGTGGTCAATAATCAGGCTTTTAAAGACCTGGCCTGCCAGAATGCCGATCATCGTCATAGCAATACCGATCGCTGGCGTGGCAATGGTGAGAATGATGACGTAGACCGGGCCGAGCACGCCGCCCAGCAGGTGCCATGACGGCTGCGCAAAAAATGAGGGACTGTTGCGGGGGCTGAAAAACAGCATCAGCAGAAACGTCAGCCCGGTTCCCACGCTAAATATGCTGAACGCCGCCCACAGGTCGCCCACCTCCGCGCCCAGCGGCCCCAGCAGCCCGGCTTCCACGGACAGCCCCATGCCGCCGGCAATCACCAGTAAAATTAAAATAATGTGCATAACGCTTTTTCTCCTTTTTCCAGGCGGAGAAGATTACGTCTGAACATCATTGAGAAAAATGCCATAATGCAGGAAACACCTGTGCAGGAAATGCATTAATGATGGATGCCGGACATATCAGCATTCGCGCGCTGCTGATCTTCATCGACGTTTATGAAACGCAGAATTTTTCCGTGGTGGCGAGGCGGGAAGGGATTTCTGCGTCGCAGGTTTCCCGCATGATCCACCAGCTTGAGGACGCCCTCGGGCAACAGCTTTTCTACCGCAACACGCGGGCGATTATGCCCACAGAGAGCGGGCATCTTTTTGTGCGCTATGCCCGGGCGATGGCCGGAAATCTGGAGGATGCGCGACGCGAGCTGGATGAACGCGCCCGCGAGCCGTCGGGCACGCTGCGTATCAATGGCCCGGTCTTTTTCGGACAACGGCACATCGCGCCGGGCCTGCCGGGGCTTCTGACGCGTTATCCTCGTCTCTCCATTGAACTGACCCTCACCGACGATTTTATCGATCCGCACCGCGACGCCGCGGACGTTATCTTCCGCATCGGCGCGCTGACGGACTCCTCGTTTCACGCCCGGGTGTTCGGTCAGCAGTTCTACCATCTGGCGGCCTCGCCGGACTATCTGCAAAAACATGGCGCACCCGAGGGGCCGGACGATCTCAGCCGTCACCACTGTCTGGTTTACCGCGGTTCGTCCGGGCCTAACCGCTGGCTAATCCGGCAGCCGGGCGAGGCGTGGGTTCACTATCCCATCGTACCGCTGATGACTTCCAATAACGCGGAAACGCTCCTGATTGCGGCGCTGGGCGGCATGGGCGTTGTGCTATTCCCGGACTGGATGGTGAGCGAACGGCTCAAAAGCGGTGAGCTGGTGGCACTGCTGCCGGAAATGGAGTGTTCTATTAATACGGAGCCACTGACGATTGCGGCGATTTACCCGAACGCGCGTCATCCGCCCCTGAACGTCAGGGCGGTGATTGACTACTATATTGAGCGGTTCGGTACGCCGCTGTACTGGCAAACCTGAAGGTTAGCGGGCAAGCTCGCGACGGATAATGTCAGCCCCGGCGCTTAATGCCTTCAGCTTACCGTTGGCGACCTGGCGGGAAAGGGGAGCCATGCCGCAGTTGGTGGACGGATAGAGCTTGGCTGCATCCACAAACTGCAACGCCTTGCGTAGCGTATCGGCAACCTCTTCCGGCGTTTCGATGATCTGGGTGGCAACATCAATTGCCCCGACCATCACTTTTTTACCGCGGATCAGCTCCAGTAGATCCATCGGCACGCGCGAGTTGTGGCACTCCAGCGAGATGATATCGATCTTTGAGGTCTGCAACTTAGGAAACGCCTCTTCATACTGGCGCCACTCGGAGCCGAGCGTTTTTTTCCAGTCCGTATTGGCTTTGATGCCGTACCCGTAGCAGATATGTACTGCGGTTTCGCATTTCAGCCCTTCAATGGCGCGCTCCAGCGCGGCGATGCCCCAGTCATTCACTTCGTCGAAAAAGACGTTAAAAGCAGGTTCGTCGAACTGAATAATGTCAACGCCGGCCGCCTCCAGCTCGCGGGCTTCCTGATTAAGAATTTTTGCGAACTCCCAGGCCAGCTTTTCGCGGCTTTTATAGTGAGCATCGTATAGCGTGTCGATCATGGTCATCGGGCCAGGCAGCGCCCACTTGATCGGCTTGTCCGTCAGCTGGCGAAGGTATTTCGCGTCGTCTACAAACACCGGTTTCTGGCGCGCCACCGCGTCTACCACGGTCGGCACGCTGGCATCGTAACGGTTACGGATGCGCACCGTCTGACGATTTTCAAAATCCACGCCGCTGAGATGTTCAATAAAGGTGGTGACGAAATGCTGGCGGGTTTGTTCCCCGTCGCTGACGATATCAATCCCGGCGCGAATCTGTTCATCCAGAGACAAACGCAGCGCATCCTGTTTCCCTGCCAGTAATTCCTCGTCCTGGAGTTTCCACGGCGACCAGAGCGTTTCCGGCTGCGCAAGCCAGGTGGGTTTCGGCAGGCTGCCAGCCGTCGATGTCGGGAGCAATGTTTTCATAAGAAGAACCTTTTATTCGTATTAAATTAAAGCGTGAAGTGATGAGACCACTGCTCAAGAAGGGTTTTATAGGGTTTGATGAACCGCTCTTCGGTATATTTACCCTGTTCAATGGCCAGCCGGCTGCGCTCTTCACGGTCATAGACGATTTTTGTTAATGAGTGATCCTGCTGATTCAGGTCGGGCTGATAGCACTGTCCCGCAGCGGAATTGGCATTGTAAATTTCTGGTCGATAGATCTTCTGGAACGTCTCCATGGTGCTGATGGTGCCGATCAGTTCCAGATTGGTGTAATCACGCAGTAAATCGCCGGTGAAGAAGAAGGCAAATGGCGCGACGCTGTTTTCCGGCATGAAATAGCGAACCTTGAGGCCCATCTTCGCGAAGTACTGTTCCGTTAGCGACTCGCCGTCCGGCTGGTACTCATACCCCAGCACTGGGTGGTGGTTACCGGTACGACGATAGGTGTCTTTGCTGGAGACGCTCAGGCAGATCACCGGCGCTTTTTTAAAGTTCGCCTGATATTCCGCAGAATGAATGAAGCTTTTAAAGATATTGCCGTGCAGCTCGCCAAAATTCTCGGGGAGGGTAAAACGGGGCTGATCTTTATTATGTTCCAGCAGCAGGACGCTGAAATCATAGTCACGAACATAGGATGAGAAGTTATTCCCGACGATGCCTTCGATGCGCTCGTGGGTCTTTTTATCCACAATCGTCGTTTGCAGAATTTCGATGGCCGGGAAAGTAAAATCGCCGCCGATATTCATATCGACTGAAATAATCTCCAGCTCGACGGCATAGCGGTCGGCTTTCGGGTTATCCCAGCTCGCCAGCGCGTTAAAGCGGTTGTTGATCATCATCAGCGTATTGCGCAGGTTCTGCTGACGCTTCTCGCCACGCGCTAGGTTGGCGAAGTTGGTGGTGGTACGCGTGTTTTCTGACGGGTTATAATTTTCATCAAAGCAACTGCGCTTAAGGGTAAATGTGAAAGCCTGACTCATTTGGTTATGCATCCTAAGTTCATGTTGCCTAAACGTTATCAATGCATAATTTATGCCTGAGCCACTGGCGCAGGGGAAGTGACTTAATTTCACTGCGTCATGAGGGTTCTTCATGAACTGCGCGATTCAGGTATAATCCCCCGACATTTCCAACCGGTTTAAACGATCATGACAAAACTCACCCTACAAGAGCAGATGCTGAAAGCGGGCTTAGTCAGCAGTAAAAAGATGGCGAAGGTTCAGCGCACGGCGAAAAAATCCCGCGTCCAGGCTCGCGAGGCGAGAGAGGCTGTTGAAGAGAACAAGAAAGCCCAGCTGGAGCGTGATAAGCAGCTGAGCGAACAGCAAAAACAGGCGGTGCTGGCAAAAGAGTTCAGGGCGCAGGTGAAGCAGCTGATTGAGATGAACCGCATCACCGTGGCGAAGGGCAACATTACCTTTAACTTTACCGATGGCAGCCTGATCAAAAAAATCGACGTCGATAAGCAGACGCAAACCCAGCTGATCAACGGTCGCCTGGCGATTGCCCGACTGGTGATTAACGCGAATGGCGACTGTGATTACGCGATTATCCCGGCGGTGGTGGCGGATAAAATTGCCCAGCGCGATGCGGACAGCATTGTGCTAAACAGCGCGCTGAGTCAGGAAGAGCAGGACGAAGACGATCCGTACGCAGACTTCAAAATCCCTGACGATTTAATGTGGTAAACCTCGTTCAGAATGGCGCGGCGTGACGGGCATTCATGGTCTCGCCGCTCAGCGGATGAATAAAACTCAGAACGCTTGCATGCAGCATCAGCCGGGGCGTTTCTTCCGCCCCCGGCCATTCCAGACCCCCATACAGATCGCACCCCAAAATAGGGTGGCCTAACTGCTGGCAGTGAATGCGCAGCTGGTGGGTGCGCCCGGTCTCCGGGGTAAGCTCAACCCGCGTCAACGGCATTGTCGTATCCTGGTAAATACGTTCCATCACCCGATAGCGGGAGCGAGCGGGCTTACCAGTGCGCGCGCAGATCGTCATCAGCGGAAACAGCGCCGGATCTTTGGCAATCGGGGCATCCACGGTCCCTTCGTCCTGTTCCACATGTCCGCACAACAGGGCGGTGTAAACCTTGGTCACGGCGCGCTGGCTGAACTGGTGGCAAAGCGCGGCGTTAATCGCTTTGTTACGTGCAATCACCATCAGACCCGAAGTGCCAAAATCAAGACGATGCACCAGCGTGCAGCCGGGAAAGGTTTGCACCAGACGGTGGTGGACGGAATCGCGGTTTTGCGGATTTTTCCCGGACAGGCTGAGCAGACCTGAGGGTTTGTTGATCAGCAGCAGATGCTCGTCCTGCCAGAGGATCTCAATGTCGTCGTGACAGGGTGGTGCAATAAACGTATCGATTATGACAGACATCAGGCCGCCGGGCTGGAGAGTGGGTGCGGATGATAACGAAATACGGGGGAAAGAAAAACCCTCCCACCGGGCGGTGAGAGGGGGAAAATTTAGGCTGCGACCAGGCTGTCGATAGCGGCTTTCGCGTCGGTCTGCGCTTTGGTGGCTACTTCCGGGCCGTAAGCGATACCTTCAGCGAACACGAAGTTCACGTCGGTAATGCCGATGAAGCCCAGGAACAGCGTCATGTACGGTGCGACCAGATCGGTAGGGGTATCTTTGTGAATACCGCCGCGGCTGGTCAGGACGATAGCGCGTTTACCTTTCACCAGACCTTCCGGGCCGTTCTCGGTGTAACGGAAGGTTACGCCAGCGCGCGCCACCAGGTCGAAGTAGTTCTTCAGCTGCGTAGGAATGTTGAAGTTATACATTGGGGCGTTGATCACGATAACGTCGTGGGCCTGCAACTCAGCAATCAGCTCGTCGGAGAGCGCCAGGGCTTCCTGCTGACGTGGGGTGAGAGGCGCATCGCTCGGACGCAGCGCGCCAACCAGCTCGCCGTCCAGCACAGGAATCGGGTTTGCCGCCAGGTCACGCACGGTGATTTCATCCGCGCTGTGCTGTTCACGCCACTGTTCAACGAAATAGTCAGCCAGCTGACCAGACTGTGAATACCCTGCCAGAATACTGGATTTCAACACTAATACTTTGCTCATGGGAATTTCCTGTTTTGTATTTGATTGAGGGGGTTGCCCCGTTGCTTGTTGACACTTTATTCACAATCCTGCCACAGGGATAGCGCAATATATCGAAGCCTATGTTCGAATTTTTTGAATAAGGCGCGAAAAGCACTGATGTGGTACTCTATAGCAATCATTAAAAAGAGATTTTATCCGGCAGTGCACTGCCCGTTAACGCTATGACAGAACAACAGAAATTATCCTTCCCGGTGCTGATGCAACAGCTTGATTCGCTGATGCTGCGCGATAAACAGCGGTTTGCGCGCCGTCTGCACGGCGTTAAGAAGGTTAAAAATCCTGATGCACAACAGGCCATTTACCAGGAGATGGCCAAAGAGATTGAACAGGCGGCAGGGAAAGTTGTGCTGCGTAAAGCCGCACGCCCGGAGATTACCTATCCGGAAAACCTGCCCGTCAGCCAGAAAAAACAGGACATTCTTGAGGCCGTGCGCGACCACCAGGTGGTGATCGTCGCGGGGGAAACCGGTTCAGGTAAAACCACTCAGCTGCCGAAGATCTGCATGGAATTAGGCCGCGGGGTGAAAGGGTTGATCGGTCACACCCAGCCGCGTCGTCTGGCGGCGCGCACCGTGGCGAACCGTATTGCCGACGAGCTGCAAACGGAGCCGGGCGGCTGCATCGGCTACAAGGTGCGATTCAGCGACCACGTCAGCGATAACACCATGGTTAAGCTGATGACCGACGGTATCCTGCTGGCGGAAATCCAGCAGGATCGTCTGCTGATGCAGTACGACACCATCATCATCGATGAAGCGCACGAGCGCAGCCTGAACATTGACTTCCTGCTCGGCTACCTGAAAGAGCTGCTGCCCCGGCGTCCGGATCTGAAAATCATCATCACCTCCGCGACCATCGACCCGGAGCGCTTCTCAAAACATTTCAATAATGCGCCGATCATTGAAGTCTCAGGCCGAACCTACCCGGTTGAAGTGCGCTATCGCCCGATTGTAGAAGAGGCGGACGATACCGAGCGCGACCAGCTTCAGGCCATCTTCGATGCCGTCGACGAGCTGGGCACCGAGAGTTCTGGCGACATTCTGATCTTCATGAGCGGCGAGCGTGAGATCCGCGATACCGCCGATGCGCTCAGCAAGCGCGATCTGCGCCATACCGAGATCCTGCCGCTGTACGCGCGCCTGTCCAACAGCGAGCAGAACCGCGTGTTCCAGCCGCACAGCGGGCGCCGCATCGTGCTGGCGACCAACGTGGCCGAAACCTCGCTGACCGTACCGGGCATTAAATACGTGATCGACCCGGGTACGGCGCGCATCAGCCGCTACAGCTACCGAACCAAAGTTCAGCGTCTGCCGATCGAGCCGGTTTCGCAGGCGTCAGCTAATCAGCGTAAGGGCCGCTGCGGCCGCGTGTCGGAAGGGATCTGTATTCGTCTCTATTCGGAAGACGATTTCCTGTCGCGCCCGGAGTTTACCGATCCGGAGATCCTGCGAACCAACCTGGCATCCGTTATCCTGCAAATGACCGCGCTGGGGCTGGGCGATATCGCCGCCTTCCCGTTTGTGGAAGCGCCGGATAAGCGCAATATTCAGGACGGGGTGCGGCTGCTGGAAGAGCTGGGTGCCATTACCACCGACGAGCAGGCGACGGCCTACAAGCTAACGCCGTTGGGCCGCCAGCTTAGTCAACTGCCGGTCGACCCGCGTCTGGCGCGCATGGTGCTGGAGGCGCAAAAACACGGCTGCGTGCGCGAGGCGATGATCATCACCTCGGCGCTCTCCATTCAGGATCCGCGCGAGCGTCCGATGGACAAACAGCAGGCGTCGGATGAAAAACACCGTCGCTTCCACGATAAAGAGTCCGATTTCCTCGCATTCGTCAACCTGTGGAACTACCTCGGCGAGCAGCAAAAAGCGCTCTCTTCGAATCAGTTCCGCCGTCAGTGCCGGGTGGATTTCCTCAACTACCTGCGCGTGCGCGAGTGGCAGGATATCTACACCCAACTGCGCCAGGTGGTGAAAGAGCTGGGCATCCCGGTGAACAGTGAACCGGCGGAGTACCGCGAAATTCACATCGCCCTGCTGACCGGCCTGCTGTCTCATATCGGGATGAAGGATGCGGATAAACAGGAATTTACCGGCGCACGCAACGCGCGTTTCTCCATCTTCCCGGGCTCCGGTTTGTTCAAGAAGCCGCCGAAGTGGACCATGGTCGCCGAGCTGGTGGAAACCAGCCGTCTGTGGGGGCGTATCGCCGCGCGTATCGATCCAGAGTGGGTTGAACCGGTGGCGCAGCACCTGCTGAAACGCTCGTACAGTGAGCCGCACTGGGAGCGCGGGCAGGGCGCGGTGATGGCGACGGAAAAAGTCACCGTTTACGGCCTGCCGGTGGTTGCAGCGCGTAAGGTTAACTACAGCCAGATTGACCCGGCGCTGAGTCGCGAGCTGTTTATCCGCCATGCGCTGGTGGAAGGCGACTGGCAGACGCGCCATGCGTTCTTCCGCGAAAACCTCAAGCTGCGCGCCGAGGTGGAAGAGCTTGAGCACAAGTCCCGCCGTCGCGACATTCTGGTGGACGACGAGACGCTGTTTGAGTTTTACGACCAGCGCATCAGCCACGATGTGATCTCGGCGCGCCATTTCGACAGCTGGTGGAAGAAAGCCAGCAAAGAGACCCCGGACCTGCTCAACTTTGAAAAGAGCATGCTGATCAAAGAGGGCGCGGAGTCGGTCAGCAAGCTCGACTACCCGAACTTCTGGCATCAGGGCAACCTGAAGCTGCGTCTGACCTATCAGTTTGAGCCGGGCGCGGATGCCGATGGCGTGACGGTGCACATTCCGCTGCCGCTGTTAAACCAGGTGGATGAGAGCGGGTTTGAGTGGCAAATTCCCGGCCTGCGCCGCGAACTGGTCATTGCATTAATCAAATCCCTGCCTAAACCAGTGCGGCGCAACTTTGTACCGGCGCCGAACTACGCCGAAGCGTTTTTAGGCCGCGTCACGCCGCTGGAACTGCCGCTGCTGGACGCACTGGAGCGTGAGTTCCGACGCATGACCGGGACCACCATTGACCGCGACGACTGGAACTGGGATCAGGTGCCCGATCACCTGAAAATCACATTCCGCGTAGTGGACGATAAAAACAAAAAGCTGCTCGAAGGCCGTTCTCTGACGGAGCTGAAAGAAGCGCTGAAAGGTAAAGTCCAGGAGACGCTCTCTGCGGTGGCCGATGACGGCATTGAGCAGAGCGGGCTGCACATCTGGAGCTTTGGTCAGCTTCCGGAAAGCTATGAGCAGAAGCGCGGGAACTACAAGGTGAAAGCCTGGCCCGCGCTGGTGGATGAGCGCGACAGCGTGGCGATTAAGCTCTTTGACAATCCGCAGGAGCAACAGCAGATGATGTGGCGCGGGCTGCGTCGCCTGCTGCTGCTTAACATCCCGTCGCCGATTAAGTATCTGCACGAGAAGCTGCCGAACAAAGCCAAGCTGGGGCTCTACTTTAACCCGTACGGTAAGGTGCTGGATCTGATCGACGACTGCATCTCCTGCGGTGTGGACAAACTGATCCACGAGGCGGGCGGTCCGGTCTGGACGGAAGAGGGCTTTGCTCAGCTTCATGAAAAGGTGCGCGCGGAGCTGAACGACACCGTGGTGGAGATTGCCAAACAGGTCGAGCAGATCCTCACCGCCGTGTTCAATATCAACAAGCGTCTGAAGGGGCGGGTGGATATGACCATGGCCCTGGGTCTGTCGGACGTGAAGGCGCAGATGGCGGGGCTGGTGTATCGCGGCTTTGTCACCGGCAACGGCTTTAAGCGTCTGGGTGATACGCTGCGTTATTTGCAGGCGATTGAGAAGCGTCTGGAGAAAATGGCGGTCGATCCGCATCGCGATCGAGCGCAGATGCTGAAAGTCGAAAACGTGCAGCAGGCGTGGCAGCAGTGGCTCAACAAACTGCCGCCAGCGCGTCGCGATGACGACGACGTGCGGGAGATCCGCTGGATGATCGAGGAGCTGCGCGTCAGCTTCTTCGCCCAGCAGCTCGGTACGCCGTATCCCATTTCGGATAAGCGTATCTTGCAGGCGATGGAGCAGATCTCCGGCTAAAACCATTGCCCGGTGGCGCTGCGCTTACCGGGCCTACGGGAGAACATGCAGGCCGGGTAAGGCGTAGCCGCCACCCGGCTTTTTTATCGTTCCACCATCGTTAGCGTAAACCCATCCCACCCCTTAACGCCCACCGTTTGCAGCGCGGTGGCGGTTAAGCGTGGGTTATCTCCAGTCATCTCGATAAACTTCCGTACCCCCTGCACGCGTGCATCGTCGCTTTGCCCGTTAACCACCTCGCCGTCGCGCACCACGTTATCGCCGATTATGACCGTGCCGGGACGGGAGTAGTGCAGCGCCCACTCCAGGTAGCCGGGATTGTTTGGCTTATCGGCATCAATAAAGATCAGGTCAAAGGGCGGGACGTCACCGAAATTCTCGAGCGACTTTAGCGCCGGGCCTGTAATCAGTTCGATACGATCGCCGAGTCCCGCAAGATGAATATTCTGTCGTGCAACTGCGGCATGTGTCGGGTCCGCTTCTAGCGTAATCAACTTTCCGTCCGGCGGTAGGGCGCGCGCCATCCAGATTGAGCTATATGCACCCAGCGTACCGATTTCCAGTATTCGACGCGCCTGCGTCATGCGGACAAACAGCGCCAGCAGTTGCCCCTGATTTGCGGCAACGTCGTGCTCGGGTAAACCGGCGCGTTTGTTGTTTTCAAGGACGTTCTGGAGAACTTCATCTTCAGGAATAAGCGACGAAATCATGTAATTATCTACTGAACACCACTGCTGTTGCATAGATTGACTCCTTGGGGGTATCGCCAGAGGCGAAATGTAGGCCGGGTAAGGCGTAGCCGCCACCCGGCATGTTTTCACGCACTGACCCAACCGCCGCCCAGCGCTTTATACAAATCAATTTGCGCCAGCAGCAGGTTGTTTTTCACCTGTACCACGCTGGTCTGCACCGAGAACAGCGTGCGCTGTGCATCGAGCACATCCAGATAAGAAGAGTACCCGTTGCGGTAGCGGTTTTGCGCTATCCGCAGCGTCTCCTGCGCGACCGCCTGCTGAGCCAGCAGCTCGTTAAGCTGTTCCTGATAACGGGTGATGGCATCAAGGCTGTCATTCACCTCGGCAAACGCATTACGTACGGTTTTTTCGTAGCTGTACAACGCCTGATTACGCTGAGACTGAGAGATATCCACTTGTGCATTCAGCGCCTGTCGGTTCAGCAGCGGCGCAAGAATACTGCCGCCCACGCTCCAGAGCTGGAGGGGGTTATCCAGCAATCCCGACAGCGTGCGATCCTGCACCGATCCTGTGGCCGTGAGGTTGATCGACGGCAGCAGGCTGGCACGCGATGCCGCCAGCGTCGCGTCCGCCGCAATCAGCTGACGTTCAGCCTGGACGATATCCGGACGCCGGTTCAGTAACGTCGACGGCAGTTGGGAGGGCAGTTTCAGCGGCATCAGGGCATCAAAGCTTTCACCGCGCACAACGTCACCCGGGTTGCTGCCCAGCAGCAGGCTGAGCGCATTCTCCTGCTGCGCAATCTGGTGCTGAAGCAGTGGAACCTGAGCGCGGGTGGCGCGCAGCTCAGAATCCGATTGCATCAGCTCAAGGCGAGAGCTGTATCCCGTCTCAAACTGTCGTTTAGCAAGATTGAACGCCTCTTCACGCGATTTCAGCGTGGACTGGGTAACGCGAAGCTGTTCATCCAGCGACAGCAGGGTGACGTACCCGGAGGCCACCGACGATGCGACCGTGAGATCTGCCGCCGCGGCCGCCGCCTTTTGTGCCTCCAGCGACGCTTCGGCGGCACGGGAGGTGCTGCGGTTTACCCCCCAGATATCCACGTCGTAGCTGGCGGTCAGGCTGCCTTTGTACAACGTACCGTATACCGGAAGGCCTGTTGCGGCGGACTGCGAGCGCGCGCGCGTCCCGGTCACGCCCGCGTCAAGCGACGGGAACAGGCTGCCGTCGGCGGCGTATACCCGGGCCTGATACTCGTTAATCCGCTCGCGGGCAATCAGCACGTCGCTGTTGTTCTTCAGCGCCTGATCCACATAGTGATTCAGATTGCTGTCGTGGAAATTACGCCACCAGAGCTGCTCTGTCGGGCTGGTTGGCCCCGACGTCGCGCGCCACTGGGCCGGGATGTGCAGGGACGATGTGGCGGGCTCTACGTCAACCGACTGGCAACCCGCTAGGATAGCCATCATCAGCAGGCCGGCTATCGGGCGAAGCGTCATTGTTTTGCCTCCCGCGTGTCGATGGTGACCTGCACCGACATGCCAGGGCGCAGCAGCCGGTACGCCTCCGGCTCACCGAGTACCTCAATGCGTACCGGGATGCGCTGGGCGATTTTAACAAAGTTGCCCGTGGCGTTATCCGGGGTAATAGCGCTGAACTCGACGCCTGTGGCCGGGGATATGCTCTCCACGCGGCCCTGATAGGCTTTATCGTTTAACGCATCGACGGTGAATTTCACTGGCTGTCCGACGCGTAAATTCGCCAGCTGCGTCTCTTTGATATTGGCGATCACCCAGTGCTGCGGCGGGACCAGCGTGGTAAGGTGCGTCCCGGCGGTGACGTACGCTCCAAGACGCACCGCAATCTGCCCGAGCTGACCGTCACGCGGCGCGACAATGCGGGTGTTTTGCAGATCGATCTGCGCAAGCTCCAGCGCGGCTTTCGCATTTTGAACGTCCGCTTCCAGCGAAGCGCGATTGACGATAACCGTTTGTAGATCCTGGCGCGACATCTCAAGCGTTGCTTTCGCCTGGTCGATATCGGCGCTCCCCTGGGCGGCACTGGCCAGCGCCGCATCGCGCTCGCGAATGGACAGGGAGCCGTCTGCGGTCAGATCCTTCACGCGTTTCAGATCCGCCTGGGTTTTCAGACTTTGGGCACGGGCGTTTTTCAGTGCCGCTTCGTTTTTGGCAATCACCGCTTCCGCGCTTTTACGCTGTTGCAGGTTGTTGTTCAGCGCAGCAATTTTCATTGCCAGCTGCGCCTCGGCCTGATGGACGCGCTGGCGATAGATCCGGTCATCAATCTGCAACAGCAGGTCGCCTTTTTTAACCTGCACAAAATCCTGAACATGGACCTCAGTAATGTAGCCGTTGACTTGCGGACTGATGAACGTGGTCTGGCCGCGCACGTAGGCGTTATCAGTAAACTGGGTATGACGCGTGAACGGGGGCAACTGCCAGGCATAAAGGATCACCAGCACCCCGACAATGCCGATAGCCGCGGCGGTGAAAATGGAAACGACGCGTACATTTTTGCGGGTGTTGGCCTGCTCTTTGGCGGCATCCTGCTGACTCATAACTTCTCCTGAAAAATAGTCATTACTTATTGCCAGTGGCGTTCTTAAGGGCCATACGGGCGGTGATGCGCAGGCGCAGCAAGCGCCATAAAATCCAGACCAGCGTGGCTGTGGCAATGCTCGCCGTCAGGAGATAAGTATCGTTGTAAGCCAGAATGTTTGCCTCAAGCGTCGTCACCGTCTGAAGCTGAATAATGGCCTGGGTTCCCAACAGGGAACTGTCGCCAACCAGGCTTTTATACATCTGGGTGTAAAGCTGAATGCGTTCGTTCACCAGCGGGTTGAGGGTGGTGAGCTGGTCAGCCAGCAGGCTGGAATGGTACTTCTCGCGCCAGGTCTGGAAGGTACCAAGGATTGCAGAACCCAGCAGGCCACCAAGGTTCTGACTCATGCCAAACATCACGGAAAAGCTGACCAGATTGCGTGGATCGGCGATCACCCCGCCAATGGCGGCCAGCATCGCAGGGGCGAGGAAGAAAGCGCTGCCGAAACCAAGCAGGAACTGGCTGAACATCAGCTGATCCGGCCGGGTCAGGTTGTTGGACTGGCTGTCCAGCAGCGAAGCAACAATCATCAGCGCCAGCGAGGTGATAATCGGCCAGGCCAGCTTAGTGGGTTTGATCGTCAGACAGCTGGTGACGATACCGCAGACGATTCCGGCGAAAATAGACCACGCCAGATGGGTCATCTGTTCATTCTGTAGGCCTGCATATTGCAGCCAGCCGATGACGCCGGTGTTCTGTTCCGCCAGTACGATGCGGATCAGCAGCATAATCAACCCCAGGCGTACGATGCTGCCGCTGGACAGCCAGCGGGTATTGAGCAGCGGGTTGCTGCGGTTATGTTCAAAGACGATTGCACAGACAATTAGCACCAGCGAGAGAGCCAACGCCCAGCCGATCCACGGTGTTTCAAACCACCATTCCAGACGCCCTAGCGACAGAACCGCGCACAACAGCGCCATACCGGGCGCAAGCAAAAAGAAGGTGATGAAATCTTTCTTCTCGAAAACTTTGCGTCGATCGCCCGGGGGCAGTTTCAGCACCATCACGCAGGCCAGTGAGATCAGGGCCAAACCCAGCTCGAAGAAGTACAGCCCACGCCACTCATCAAGCTGCAACAGCTCGGTGGAGAACAGCCGCGCCAGCGGTATCGCCAGCGACGAACCGGTAATGCCGATGGTCAGCGCCTTCAGTCGGTGCTTCGCGGGCCAGGCCTGTATCTGGTAATAAATGCCGAGCGAGCTGAGCGCGGCGGCGACCATCCCGTGTGCCGCCCGTACCATCAGCGCCGAGCTGAGATCGTTCACAAACAGGTGGAAAAAGGTGACCAGCACATACAGCACCAGGAAGCCTTCCGTAAACGCGCGCAAACCGTACTGCTGGCGAAACTTTACCAGCAGCAGGTTGATAGAGACGTTAGTCATGACATAGACGGCAGGCAGCCAGGCGATTTCAGTCGACCAGGCGCCGAAGGTGCCTTGCAGATTTTGCAGATTGGCGGTGACGACCGCGTTACCCAGCGCCCCGGTCAGGCACACCAGCAGGCCGACCACGCCATAGGCGATCCGTTTCGACGTCGGATGTTCCGGGGTGGAAGGGGAACCCAGCAGAGCGGGTTTCTCGTGTGGCTGCCACTCGCGAGGAGCATAAGGATCGCGTTGGGGCAGGCGCATAACGGGGTTTACCTTTAAAAATGTTGAATTGTGAGCGGGCTAATGATTCTACGGCTGACGCAAATCATAATTCAAGTGAATACGAATATTGTATGTTAATCAAATGTAGAGGGAATGATGAAGAAAAAGTGCGGCTCGCGAACGGAGCCGCAATAATATTATCGCTGTTCCGGCTGCGCCTGAAGGTGGCGTTCACGGTTGATGCGGCTGGCACAAAAAATTGCAATGAGGGAGATAGCGACCGTCACGCCCAGATACCAGGCCACGGGTACCCAGTCGCCGTCGTATTTCGCCAGCAGTCCGGTAGCTATTAGCGGTGCCGTTCCGCCCGCCAGCGCGGCCCCAAGTTGATAACCCAGCGTGATACCGGTGTAGCGAACGTTGGCACTGAAAATTTCAGAGCAGAGCGTGCCGAGAACTGCCGTCACCGGTGCCCACAGTACGCCAAAAGCGATAACGGTCGCGAGCACAATTCCCCAGGTGGTACCGGTATTCAGCAGCATAAACCAGGGCACGATAAACAGGCCGAGCACGAAGACACTGACGGCGTACATACGCTGGCGGCCAACCCTGTCGGAGAGCAGCCCCATCAGCGGGATCATGATAGTGGCGACCAGTGCGCCAAGAGTTACTGCCTCCAGCGCCTGGGATTTCTGATAGGTCAGGGTGGTAGTGGCGTAGCTCACCACAAACGTGGAGAAAATATAGAACGGTGCTGTCTCAACAACCTTAAGCCCGGCGGCAATTAGCACTTCACGCCAGTGGTGTTTTATGGTGTCGCGCAGCGGAGCTTTCGCAACCTGGCCGGATTTTTTCACTTTCTGGAAATCAGGCGTTTCGTCAATATCTTTCCGGATCCAAAGCCCCAATATTACCAGCACGGAACTGAGCAGGAACGGAATGCGCCAGCCCCAGGAGAGAAAATCCTCTTCGCTGAACAGCGTCATTAGCGAGACGATAAATGTCGCCATCAACATGCCGATGGTAACGCCCGCCTGCGGAATACTGCCGAAGAAGCCTTTGCGTTTTTCTGGAGCATACTCATAAGCCAGCAGCAGCGCGCCACCCCATTCACCGCCGATACCCATCCCCTGAATAATACGCATCAGGATCAGCAACGCGGGCGCCCACATCCCGATCATGTCGTAGGTGGGCAGCAGGCCAATCATCACGGTTGCACCTCCCATCAATGAAAGGGTGAGGACAAGCGTTTTTTTGCGACCGATACGATCCCCGATATGTGCAAAGAGAACGCCGCCAATGGGGCGAATAAAGAAGGTCAACGAGAAGGAGAGATAGGAGAGGATCAGCCCGATTACCGGGTCGACCATCGGAAAGAAAATCTTGTTAAACACCAGCGCGGCAGCGGTGCCATAGAGAAAATAATCAAACCATTCAATAGAACTTCCCGTAAGACTGGCAATTAATACCTTTTTGTTTTTCCGCAATACCGTTGTCGTGCTCTCATGTTGTGTCATGACTCAAAACTCCGCCACGTGGATGATAATAGAGGTGTTACCTGGCGCGCTTCAGGTGCAACCTGTCGGTGTGTAATGGTTGTGAAATTGTTAAGCAACTTAGGGTTGGATGTTACGTTTGGCAAGTCAGCCAGAACTAAAACGGGTCAGATCACGATGGATTAAGCAGCAACTGGTGCTTTTTCAGCACGCTGTTGTGGCAGGATGTGTTGAAGGGCAGATAATCAAAAGCACAAACTCAGGGTGCAACCCAATTGTTTTTGGATGTTTCTGGTTATTTCATCAAAATGACAAATATGCAGCGTAATGAGCACCTCGGCTTTCAGAGTGATCTCCTTTTCACCCCCGTTGTGTGAAGTACTCTAAAGATTAATGCTGTAAGGAGGTAACGATGACAATGGCACTTTTCCCCTGTCTGCCTGGCACAACACTCGACGCCGTGAACACCGTTGGGGCGTGGCTTGCTCAGGACGACTATCAGGACAACCAGCCCGTTGATCTGGTGATTCTGGCGGGTAACGCGGTGATCCCCGCGATTGATGCTGCCTGTAAAATCGCGGCTGAACAGGGGGTTCCTCTGATCATCAGCGGCGGGATCGGTCACTCGACGACCTTCCTCTACGCCGCGATTGCTAAGCACCCCCGCTATAACAGGATACCCACCACCGGGCGGGCTGAGGCGGCTATTCTGGCCGACATCGCCCGTGAATTCTGGAACATTCCGGCTGAGCATCTTCACGTTGAGGATCAGTCGACCAACTGTGGCGAAAACGCCCGCTTCAGCCGGGCGTTGATGAAGCAGTCCGGACTGAACGCCGCCCGGGTGCTGGTAGTGCAGGACCCGACGATGCAGCGTCGCACAATGGCTACGTTTGCCCGCGTTTGCCGCGACGAGGCTGCATCGCCCGCATGGATGAGTCATCCCGGCCTGACGCCCGTGCTGCAAAACAGTGACGACGGTCTGGTGTTCAGCGGCCCGGTCGAGGGGTTATGGCCGGTAGAACGTTACCTGTCGCTGGTGCTGGGTGAATTTCCGCGACTCAGGGACGACATCAACGGCTACGGTCCGGCGGGACGTGATTTCATTGCCCATGTCGATATCCCTGCCGACGTGGACGCCGCGTGGCAGATCCTGCGAAATGACGTCATTCTCACCGACGCGCTGGTGAGCCGTTCTCTGCTGTAATGCTCTTGCCCGTTTGCGCCATCTTTTACGCAAACGGGCAGCCTTTGTTGACGATTTGTGATTTTTGAAACGGGCTGACCCGTTTCTTTTATGAGATATCTCACAAAAACAGACTCATAGAGTAGGCAATTGCCCCGGTAATTATAGTTTTTAACATTAAGTTTACTTGTTAAAAACAGTGTGATTACAGGAGCAGGTTATGACAGTACCCGTACAACATCCTATGTATATTGATGGACAGTTTGTTGCCTGGCAGGGTGATGCCTGGATTGACGTGATCAATCCGGCCACGGAAGAGGTCATTTCCCGTATTCCCGATGGCACCGCCGAGGACGCCCGCAAGGCCATTGACGCGGCAGAGCGCGCGCAGGCTGGCTGGGAGGCGCTGCCGGCCATTGAACGCGCCAGCTGGCTACGCAAAATTTCCGCCGGGATCCGCGAGCGCGTCAGCGAAATCAGCGCGCTGATTGTGGCCGAAGGGGGCAAGATCCAGCAGCTGGCGGAAGTGGAAGTTAACTTTACAGCTGACTATATCGACTATATGGCCGAGTGGGCGCGCCGTTATGAAGGGGAAATCATTCAGAGCGACCGTCCGGGCGAGAATATTCTGGTGTTTAAGCGCGCCCTTGGCGTCACCACCGGCATTCTGCCGTGGAACTTTCCCTTCTTCCTGATTGCCCGTAAGCTCGCTCCTGCGCTAATCACCGGCAACACCATCGTTATCAAACCGAGCGAATTTACCCCAAACAACGCCATTGCGTTTGCCAAAATCGTCGACGAGATTGGCCTGCCGAAAGGCGTCTTCAACCTGGTGCTGGGCCGCGGTGAAACCGTCGGACAGGAGCTGGCCGGGAACCCGAAAGTGGCGATGGTCAGCATGACCGGCAGCGTCGGGGCGGGTGAAAAGATCATGGCTGCGGCTGCGAAAAACATCACCAAAGTGGGGCTGGAGCTGGGTGGTAAAGCCCCGGCCATCGTGATGGACGATGCCGACCTTGAGCTGGCCGTGAAGGCCATTGTGGATTCACGCGTCATCAATACCGGACAGGTGTGTAACTGTGCGGAACGTGTCTATGTCCAGAAGGGGATCTATGACCGCTTTGTGAATCGTCTGGGCGAGGCAATGAAAGCCGTCCAGTTTGGCAATCCGGCTGAGCGAACGGATATTGCCATGGGGCCGCTGATCAACGCCGCCGCGCTGGAGCGTGTGGAGCAGAAGGTGGCGCGCGCGGTGCAGGAAGGGGCTAAAGTGGTCCTTGGCGGTAAAGCGGCAGAGGGTAAAGGGTATTTTTATCCCCCAACGCTGCTGCTGGACGTACATCAGGACATGGCCATCATGCACGAAGAGACCTTTGGCCCGGTGTTGCCGGTGGTGGCTTTCGACACCCTGGAAGAGGCCCTGAAAATGGCCAACGACAGCGACTACGGTTTAACCTCGTCTGTATATACGCAGGATCTGAATGTCGCCATGAAAGCCATTAAAGGGCTTAAGTTCGGCGAGACCTACATTAACCGTGAAAACTTTGAAGCGATGCAGGGCTTCCATGCGGGCTGGCGGAAATCCGGGATCGGCGGGGCGGATGGCAAACACGGTCTGAATGAGTATTTGCAGACGCAGGTAGTCTATTTGCAGTCGTAATCAGGAGCCCCCTCCATGCGAGATAATGTGTGCACGGAGCAGTTCCCTCGCCCCTTTGGGGAGAGGGTTAGGGTGAGGGGAACATACGGCTCTGGTGGTCATTCCGTTCACTTTAGGTTCCTTGCTACTCTGTAACAAAATGACCGGTGAACGTGCCAGGGTGGCTCAGTCGCCACCACCCTGGCGACCCGGGCTCCCGGCGGTAAATCGCCGCTTCGCGGTCCCTTCGGCTTATTCCTTCCGGCTTATCGGGGACGGGCGGAGGTAACATCCCTGTAAAGCCCGCCCTCTCGGCGCATCCCTGCGCCTCGCCCCGGCCGGAAGGCAAACGCCTCAGCGATTTACAGCCGGACCTGGGCATCGCTGTAATCCCTCCGTTATTCTGAAGGCACGTTAATGCTTCTGATTTCAAATAACTGGGAATACTCGGCCCTCCGTAAAAGGGGGTTCACATTTTCAGGAAAGGTGGTTATGTTGGCGCGATAACTGTTATTTATCGGGAAACAACATGCGCACAAAATATACGGGTCTGCAAATCAGCATTCACTGGCTGGTCTTTCTGTTAGTGATTATGGCCTATTGCGCCATGGAATTCAGAGGTTGGTTCCCGCGAACCGATCGTCCGCTTATTAATATGATCCACGTTTCCTGCGGGATTAGCATCCTGGTGCTGATGGTGGCGCGCCTGCTTATCCGCCTGAAATTCCCGGCTCCGCCCATTCAACCGAAACCAAAAGCGATGATCACCGGGCTGTCCCATCTGGGGCATCTGGTTATCTACCTGCTGTTTATTGCGCTGCCGCTGATCGGCATGGTGATGATGTATAACCGGGGAAATGACTGGTTTGCGTTTGGCCTGACGATGCCGCATGCGGCGGAGGGGAATTTTGACCTGGTGGATACGCTAAAAGCGTGGCACGTAACGCTGGCGAATCTGGGGTATTTTGTGATTGGTTTGCACGCCTTTGCCGCGCTGATGCATCACTATTTCTGGAAAGACAATACGCTGCTGCGCATGATGCCGAAAAAGCGTCAGTGACCGATAATGCCCTGCCAACCCGCAGGGCATTTTTTTGCGGCTTATTGCAGTTGCGCGCGCTCCTGCGCCGTTAAGTCCAGTTCCTGAGTTGTACCCGTTTCTGAAGATTTTACCGCCGCTTCCAGCACCGCCATCACCGCCAGGGCTTCCACCGGATGGACCGGATTGTCAATCTTGCCGTTCAGGGCATCGCGCACATTTATATAGTACTGCCGCTGGTCGCCTTTTGGCGCAGGGATAGCGCTGGCTTCACCCTGGGCATTAAACAGCACCATAGCGTCGCTGTCCTCCCCCCAGCTTTCGCTACCCGGAATGACGCCTGCCAGAAGCTGGGCTTCCTGCTGATCGATGCGCGCTTTCACCACGCTGGCCTTATCGCCGTGGACGGTAAAGCGGGCAACGCCGCCTGCCACCAGCATGCTGCAATGGAGGACCACTTTGTGTTCAGGATAGTTCAGCACCACGTGCGCCCAGTCGTTAATTTCCGCACCGTCACGCAGGGTGGCGATGTTGCCCTGTACCGACAGCGGCAGACCAAAAAGCTGTAGCGTCTGGTCAATCATGTGCGGGCCTAAGTCGAACCACAGGCCACTGCCGGGAACATTTTGCTCTCTCCAGCGCACGCGAACCTCCGGGCGGAAACGATCGATATGCGATTCAAAGTGTTTTACCTTGCCGATACTGCCTTGCTCAATCACCTGCTTAATGCCGAGAAAATCGCTGTCCCAGCGGCGGTTATGGAAGACAGAGAGCAGGTGCTGTTTTTCTTGCGCAAGCGCAATCAGATCTCGCGCTTCCTGCATATCCAGCGTAAATGGCTTATCCACCACTACGTGCTTGCCGGCGTTGAGCGCCAGGGTGGCCAGCGGCGCATGGGTCGCGTTAGGGGAGGCGATAACCACCAGGTCGATATCCGGGTGCTGAATAGCCTCTTCAGGGGTGGCAACAACGAGGACGTCCGGCAGATCGCGTTTGACCTTTTCTTCATCCCGGGATGAGACCACCGCCAGCTTCAGGCCGTCGACGGACTGGATCAGCGGGGCATGAAACGTCTTACCCACAAAACCATACCCGATCAGCGCAATATTCATTGTCTTCACTTTATTCATGACCTTCTCCACGTTAATGCGCGCAAACGGTAACCTGCACGGCGCTATGGTCCCCGAGCTCTGCCCAGGGACGATCTAAAAACAGTTGATGAATCTGGGATAACCCTGAAACCAGATAAGGTTCGCACTGGTTGAGTTTCAGATGATCGGCGACTACCCAGTGCGCCTGGCTTGCGGCCAGCATGGCACGCTTCACCTCGGCATCCGCCTCCTGACTGGCGCTCAATCCGAGCTCGGCATGAATGGCGCATGCGCCAAGGATGGCGATATCCGCCCGGTAGCGAGAGAGCAGCGAAAGGGTGGCGCTTCCGGCAAACAGGCGCTGTTTCTGATCCCACTTTCCACCAAGCAGGATCAGATCGATATCTTCCCGATCGCTAACCTGCTGGGCGATATCAAGAGAAGGGGTGATGATGGTCAGCGGTCCCTGCAGGAAAGAGGCAACGGCCAGAAGTGTGCTTCCGGCGTCCAGAAAAAGCGTCGAGCCCGCAGGTACGCACTGCGCAACCTGTTTACCCAGCCGCTGCTTGATTTCAGGCAGTAAGGTATTCCTGCTAACTCGGTTCATCGTCGAGAGATTCAGCGCGATGGCGCCGCCATGGTTTTTTTGCGCCAGTCCCTGTTTTTCCAGATCGGTCAGATCGCGACGGATGGTATCCGCCGAAACCTGCAACTTTTCTGCCAGCTCAGTGATGCTGGCCTGGCCTTGTTCAGTAATAATTTCAAGTACATATTTCTGTCTGGCGGTTTTATGCATGGGTGCAGTATCCTGCAAAATGTCGCAATACTATGCAGTTTACAGCATTTTACAGGAAAGGGAATCGTAACAGGAGGGGGATGTTGTCCAAAAACAGTTTGATAAGGTGAATATTGAATTAGCATTAATCAGTCATCAAAAACATGTATGTATCGTTTAGACCTGATGTTAACGCTATGTTTTACATAGAGATTTGGTTAAAGCTACCGAATAAGGAGTTCGAATAAGAATATAAAACCAGATTATAAATATAAATTGGTGCTTATATCTATTAGATATTCTTTTTAAAGTAAAATAATTTAATATTAATCAGCGAATGACTTAAATTGACAGTTCTTTGAAAATCTTTGTGTCTGATTCGCGATGAAATAAACGCAAAAATGTACATCAAGGTGTTTCAGAATTTTCCTTAAATTACAGAGGGTTTATATGTTTCAGCGTAAACGCATCTAATAGCCATTTGTCCAGAAACCCCATCTTTTTTCTTATTTGTAACACCGCATTAACACTACAGGTGTGGTCGCTCATATCACATTTTGTTATGCTGCGAATCAATAAATATTTAAGTAAATTCTTAAAAGAAAAAAAGAGATTGAACGGCTCTCATCTCAATTGAAATGGGTGTGGTCGACTATTGGCGGAATTTATCAAACAGGAGTGGGGTAAATAGGGTGAATTATTTGTACCTCTTCCTGGTAATTATTTAGCCATCACCTGAAGTCCGGGGGTATTATAAAGATGAAATGCAATAACAGGATGCTCAGATTATCTGCTTCCCTGACCTTAATTTCACTGGTGGTGACTGCGGCTCATGCAACTAACGGTCTGGTAGGGATATCTCCCGTTGCGGCAATGACGATGAAAGAAAGTATTCTTTTCGCTCTTGACCGCGACCCGTCGGTGAGTCAGCAGGCTGCACAGCTGGGGATTGGCCAGGCACAAATAGACGAAGCGCGTAGTGGCTGGATGCCACAAATAGCCCTGAACGGGAGTACGGGTCACAGCCAGACCACCGATTCGAGCGGCTCGTTGCGAAATTCCGCAGCCTGGGGGCTGAGCCTGACGCAGCTTGTGTACGATTTTGGCAAGACCAATAACAGCATCAGCCAGTCTTCAGCTCAGCGTGACAGCTATCGCTACCAGCTGATGAGCACGATGTCTGCCGTCGCGGAAAAAACGGCCCTCAGCTATGTGGAAGTGAAACGCTACAGCGATCTGTTACAGGCGGCAACAGAGAACGTGCAGGCGCTTAAAAACGTTGAGCAGCTGGCAAAACTCCGCGCCGATGCAGGCGTAAGCTCCACCTCTGATGAGCTTCAGACCCGCACCCGTATTGCCGGAATGCAGGCGACGGTAGAGCAGTACAATGCGTCCCTCAATAGCGCCCGCGCGCGGCTGGCGGTATTGACTGGCATACAGACTGAACGCTATTCACCGGTTCCGGGAGGTCTGGCCGTGGAGCCGGATTCTCTCAATCGGATTGATTATTCACTGATCCCAACGGTGATGGCCGCGCAGAACATGGAGCGATCAGCCCAGTACGGCGTAGAAACCGCGAAGTCTCAGCACTGGCCAACCTTAAGCCTGAAAGGGGGCCGCACCCGGTACGAGTCTGATAATCGCGCGTACTGGGATGATCAGATCCAGCTCAATATTGATGCACCGCTTTATCAGGGCGGCGCGGTCTCGGCGCGCGTCCGTCAGGCCGAGGGCGCAAGGGCAATGGCATCGTCTCAGGTCGATCAGGCCCGTTTTGATGTCCTGCAAAAAGCCTCCGTCGCACAGGCCGACTGGACCGGGGCGCAAGGACGTATGGAGGCCGGAAAACGTCAGCTGGAAAATGCGTTGCGCGCCCGCGACGTCTACAAAAATGAATATACCCTGAGCAAGCGCAGCATTAACGATCTGCTCAGCGTGGAGCAGGATGTCTGGTCTGCCACCTCAGCGAAAATAATGGCTGAATACGATGGCTGGAGCGCGGCGATTAATTACGCCTCCGCGGTGGATAATCTCATGCCGCTTATCGGAATAGAGAAAAACGCTGCCGCGAAATTACCTGATTTGAGTTAAAAAAGGCGCGCCTTTCTGCGCGAAATAAGTCAGACAATAATGGGTGGTTTTTCCCAGGGATAGTTACATCCCTCTGGTGGACATAACCACAGGAATACGCGCACCTGCAAGGAGAAGAATATGAGTAACGCAAAAGTTGTTGATGTTATCATTCGAAAAACGGCAGAAAAAACGAAATTAACCGGTGAAGGGAATCTCTCGGTCTCTATTTCATCGCCGAGCGTGATTGAAATTCAGGGTTCTGCTCAGGACGTGGTGCGTTATGTCCGCCAGGGGAATGACCTCCTCATTTATATGAAAGATGGCAGCGTGATCCGCTGCAATAATTATTTTGTCGAAGACACGGAAACCCATAATCATTCCGAACTGGTATTTAACGATAACCAGGAGTTGACGCATATTTCATTTGCCGATGCCGGGGAAGCATCAGGCGTTGCCGCCACCGAATTAACCGCCCAGGCTGCACCCATTAGCAGCATTGAACCTTTTCTGGAGCAGGGAAGCGTCTTAAGCGATGCGCCGTGGGGCTGGATTGCCGGAGCGGCGTTGGGAGGCGGTGCGATTGGCGCACTGCTGGCTCACGGCGGTGACGGCGAAACCAAAACAAAAGTTATTGATAATACAAAAGAAGTCGAAAGCGCCACGCCAACATTTTTGCTGACGGATAACGCGGGTGACAAGCAGGGGGTGCTGAGTGCAAAAGAGGTCACGGATGATAACACCCCAACCTTCAGCGGTACCGGGCAGCCGGGCGCGACCATTCAGGTTAAAGACAGCAGCGGCAGCACCATCGCCAGCACCATGGTCGCAAAGGACGGCACCTGGACGGTAACACTTCCGACCCAGGCGGAGGGGGAACATACCTGGTCCGTCGTCCAGATCGACGGCAGTAAAACGACCTCTGCGGGCAGTATTACCGTAACCGTTTCTACAGCGGATACCAGCGTGACGCTCGCCACCACGGCGGGCGATAACGTGATCAACGCCAGCGAGCAGGCCGCTGGCTTTACGCTGTCCGGCACCAGCAAAAACCTGGCGCAGGGAACGGCGCTTACCGTCACGCTGAACGGTAAAACCTATTCCGCAGAAGTGGGGGCAAACGGCGCATGGAGCGTGAAGGTGCCTGCTGCTGACGCGCAGGCGCTGGGCGATGGTACCTGGACGGTCAACGTCAGCGGCAAAGACGCGGCGGGCAACACCGTGACCGGCAGCCAGACGATTGGCGTCGATACCGCTGCGCCAGCGATTTCTGTCGACACGATCGCCCAGGACAACATCATCAACGCGGCTGAACATAATCAGCCGCTGACGCTGACCGGAAAAACCGATGCGGAAGCGGGCCAGATTGTGACGGTCACGCTGAACGGCAAAAATCACACGGCGACCGTGGGCAGCGACGGCACCTGGTCCGTTACGCTTTCGGCCAGTGAAGTACAGGCGATGGCTAACGGCGAGCACACCCTGACGGCAAACGTCAGCGACAAAGCGGGTAACGGGGCCTCCACCACCGCCGATTTCACGGTCGATACCGTAGCGCCAGTGGTCACTATCTACACTGTCGCGGGCGACGACATTCTGAACACCAGCGAGCAGGGGCAGGCTCAGATTATTTCCGGCCAGGCGAACGGCGCGGCGGCGGGCGACGTTGTCACCGTGACCGTTGGCGGCAAGACCTTTACCGGTGTCGTCCAGGCGGACGGCAGCTGGAGCGTCGGCGTGCCAGCCTCTGTCATTGGCGCGCTGGGTGAAGGTAGCCACAGCATTTCGGTCTCCGTGACCGATGCGGCGGGCAACACCAGCAGCGCGACGCACGGCATTACGCTCAGCGGCAACCCGCCGGAATTTACCCTTGACCCCATCAGCCAGGATAACGTCCTGAATGCGCTGGAGGCCATGCAGCCTCTGAGCCTGAGCGGGACCAGTAATCTGCCGAACGGCAGCGCTGTCACCGTGACATTGAACAACGTTAACTATCAGGCCACCGTTGAGAACGGTAGCTGGTCCGTTCAGGTGCCGGTTTCCGACGTGCTGGATCTGGCGAATACCCTTTACACCGTGAGCGTCAGCGGCACCGACAGCGTGGGTAACAGCGGCTCCGCCGAGGCGAATCTGCTGGTCGATACCGCGCTGCCGCAGGTGATCCTCAACACCTTTGCCGGGGATAACCTGGTCAATAACGCCGAAGCGGCGGTTGACCAAACCCTCAGCGGACGCGTCACCGGCGCGGCGGCGGGCGATACCGTCTCTGTCACCGTGGGCGGCAAGAGCTACACCGCGACGGTTGGCAGCGACCTGAAATGGAGCGTGACCATCCCATCGGCCGACCTTCAGGCGTTTGGCGACGGCGAGTTAACCTTCAGCGCCTCTGTCACCAATGCGCACGGCAACACCGGCACCGGCGAACGTGATATCAACATCAACGCCGAACTGCCGGGCCTGCGCGTGAACACGATCTCTGGCGATGACGTGATTAACGCCATTGAACAGCAGCAGGATCTGGCCGTGACCGGCTCCAGCACTCATCTGGCCGAAGGCACACAGATCACCGTCACCATCAATAATGTTGAATACGTCACCACGGTTAACGCCAGCGGCAGCTGGCAGATTGGCGTGCCGTCAGCGGACCTGCAGGCATGGACGGCGGGAGGCATGACCGTCAGCGTCAGTGCGGAAGATGCCTGGGGCAACACCGTGGCGGCTGAACACCCGATCGAGCTTGACCTGAACGCGGTGGCCGTCACCATCGATACCGTAACCACTGACGATAGGCTCAACGCGGCGGAAAAAGGCGCGGATGTCACGCTTTCCGGTCAGACGCAGGGCGTAGAGGCCGGGCAAACCGTGGTGGTGAAATTCGCGGATCAAACCTTTACCGCACAGGTGCAGCAGGACGGCTCCTGGCGCCTGACCGTTCCGGCGAGCGCGATGGAAACGCTGATCGACGGGCGGGCGCAGGTGAGCGTCAGCGTGACTAACGTCAACGGCAACAGCGCGGACGCCTCACGCGTGGTGATTGTCGATACACAGCCGCCAGCCATTACGCTTGATAACCTGACCGACGACAACATCATTAATGCGGCAGAAGCGCAGCAGGATCTGGTGCTCAGCGGCAGCACAACCGCTGAAGCGGGCCAGACGGTCACCGTGACGCTGAACGGTAAATCTTACCAGACCACGGTCCAGGCGGACGGTCGCTGGCAGTTGAACGTGCCTGCCGCCGACGTTGGCGCGCTGACCGATGGCAATGTCACCGTCACGGCCACCGTCAGTGACGTGGCGGGCAACAGCAGCAGCGCGGACCGCGTTGGGCTGGTGGATGCCACCGTGCCGCAGGTGACCATCAACGATTTCGTCACCGACACCAACACCGTTAACCAGCTGGCCCATTCACAGGCGCAGATCCTGAGCGGCTCCGTCACCGGCGCGGCGGCGGGTGATTTGGTCATCATCACCATCAATAACGTGGACTACACCACCGTGGTGGATGCGGCGGGCAACTGGAGCCTCGGCCTGCCTGCGTCCGTCGTTCAGGGGCTGACGGACGGCACCTGGACCATTAACGTCTCCGTGACCGATCGGTCCGGCAACACCGGCAGCAGTTCAGTGGATGTGGTGGTCAATACAGTCACGCCTGTAATCGGTATTAATACGCTGGCAGCGGATGACGTGATCAATGCGGCAGAGAAGGGCGAAGATCTGCTGCTTTCCGGTACCAGCAACCAGCCGGAAGGAACCACCATCACCGTTAATCTGAACGGTATCAACTACGCTGCCACCACCGACGCCAGCGGCAACTGGAGCGTTACCGTACCCGCCTCTGCGGTGAGCGCGCTGGGTGAAGCCAATTACACCGTGACGGCGAGCGTCACCGATAATGTGGGCAACAGCGCCTCTGCCACGCACGATGTGCTGGTGGACAGCTCGCTGCCGGTTGTTACCCTCAACAACGTCGCGGGCGACAATATCGTTAACGCGGCGGAAGTGGCCGCAGGGCAAACCCTGACCGGGAAAGTATCGAACGCGGCATCGGGCGATACCGTCACCATTATCATCGGCGGGCAGACATACACGGCTACCGTACAGGACGATCTCACCTGGAGCCTGCCGTTAACCCAGAGTCAGTTAACCGCGCTCGGCAACGGCGACCTGACCGTCTCGGCCAGCGTGACGAACGCGCACGGTAATACCGGATCGTCTTCCCTGGATGTCACCATTGACGCCCAGTTGCCCGGCCTGCGCATTGATACCGTCGCCGGTGACGACGTCATTAACGTTATTGAACACGCGCAGAACCTGGTTATCTCCGGCACCAGCACCGACCTGGCGGCGGGTAGCACCGTCACCTTGAGCATCAACGGCAAGAGTTATTCCGCCTCGGTACTGGCGGACGGCACCTGGCAGGCTGCGGTTCCGGCCGCGGACGTCTCCCGGTGGGAGGACGGGTCGCTCACCATCAGCGCCAGCGCGCAGGATACCTCCGGCAACCCGGTGAACATCGGTACCGTGGTGGATGTCGATCTCGCCCCGGTGGCGATAAGCATCAACAGCGTGACGGACGACAACGTGCTGAACGCGGCAGAGAAAGGCCAGGATCTGGTGCTGTCCGGCTCCTCCTCGAACGTTGAAGCGGGCCAGACCGTTACCATTATCTTTGCGGGTAAAACCTGGACCACGATGGTCGATGCCAACGGCGACTGGACCTGCACCGTACCGGCTGCCGATCTGAGCGGCCTGAAGGATGGCGACGCCAGCGTACAGGTTAGCGTAACCAACATGAACGGCAACGCGGCCTCTTCCTCGCAGGCATTCAGCGTCGATACCGCCGCGCCAGCGGTCACCATCAACACCATCAGCGGCGACAACATGCTAAATGCGGCAGAGGCGGCGCAGGACCTGACCCTGAGCGGGACGTCTACTGCCGAAGCAGGCCAGACGGTCACCGTGACCTTCAACGGCAATCAGTACACCGCCCAGGTGCAGGCAAACGGCAGCTGGACGCTGGATGTACCGGCGGCGGATCTGGCGGGGATCGCAGACGGTAGCGCGGCGGTCACGGCGACCGTGTCCGATAAAGCCGGGAACCCGGCCAGCGCGGGGGCGTCCGTGCTGGTCGACACCACCGTGCCGCAGATTACCTTCAACAGCGTGGCGGGCGACGACATTGTTAATATTGCCGAGCACGGCCAGGCGCTGATTGTCACCGGCAAGGTGACGGGCGCGCAGGCGGGGGATGTGATTACCCTGACCCTGAACGGCAAAGACTACACCGCGATGCTGGACGGTGCCGGTAACTGGAGCGTGGGCGTTCCGGCAACGGACGTGGGCGCGCTGGCTAACGGCGATCAGACGATCTCCGCCACACTCACCGATAACGCGGGCAACAGCACCAGCGCGACGCACGCGTTTGACGTCTCCCTGACCGCGCCGGTGATTGCCATCAACACCCTGGCGGTTGACGACGTGATCAACGCGACCGAAAAAGGCCAGGACCTGCTGATCTCCGGCACCAGCAACCAGCCGGACGGGACCCACATCACCGTAACCCTGAACGGTATCAGTTACGCCGCCACCACCGATGCCAGCGGTAACTGGAGCGTCACCGTTCCGGCGGTAAACGTCTCGGCACTGGGCGAAGCGAGCTACAGCGTGACGGCCAGCGTGACCGATACCGCAGGTAATAGCGCGAACACCAGCCATAGCGTGCTGGTCGACAGCGCGCTGCCGCAGGTCACCATTAATGCAGTTGCCACCGACGACGTGATTAACGCGGCGGAAGTGGCTTCCGGACAAACCCTGAGCGGGAAAGTGAGCGGCGCGGCGAGCGGTGACACTGTCACGATCGGTATCGGGGGCAACACCTATACCGCGACGGTTCAGGACGACCTGAGCTGGTCGGTTAACGTGCCGTCTGACGTTTTAACCGCTATCGGTAACGGCAATCTGACCGTAACAGCGAGCGTGACCAACGGCCACGGCAACACCGGCACCGGCGAACGCGACATCACGATTGATGCCAGCCTGCCGGGCCTGCGCGTGGATACCGTGGCAGGCGACGATGTGATCAACAGCATCGAGCATGGTCAAAACCTGATTATCACTGGCTCCAGCGACGGGCTGGCGAGCGGATCGGCGCTGACGGTCACCGTCAACGGCAAAACCTACGCGGCAACCGTGCTGGCGGACGGCACCTGGACGGCGGCTATTCCGGCGGCGGACGTCGGCGCGCTGAGCGCAGGCACGATCACCGTGACCGTTGACGGCCAGAGCGCGGCGGGTAACCCGGTTTCCATCAGCCACGATGTGAAAGTGGATCTGGCGGCAGTCGCCATCAGCATTAACCCGATAGCCTCGGACGACGTAATCAACGCGGCTGAGAAAGGCGCGGACCTGGTGCTGTCTGGCTCGACCACCAACGTGGAAGAAAACCAGACCGTTACCATCACCTTCGGCGGCAAGTTGTACACCGCGACGGTGGATGCCAGCGGCAACTGGACGGCGACCGTACCGTCTGCCGATTTAGGTAGCCTGAAAGACGGCGACGCCAGCGTGCAGGTCAGCGTCACCAACGTGAACGGCAACAGCGCCTCGGCGGGCCGCGAGTACAGCGTGGACGCCACCGCGCCGACGGTGTCCATCGAGATCGTCAGCGACAACAACATCATCAACGCGGCCGAAGCGCAGCAGGATCTGGTCGTTAACGGTGTCTCCAACGCCGAAGCGGGCCAGACCGTGACCGTGACGCTGAACGGCGTGGACTACACCACCACCGTACAGGCGAACGGCAGCTGGAGCGTCACCGTACCGTCTGCGGATGTCGGCGCGATTTCCGACGGCGATTACACCATCACGGCAGCCGTCGCGGATAAAGCGGGTAACCCGGCCTCGGCGGACCGCGATGTGCTGGTGGATACCACGGTGCCACAGCTGACCATTAACACCGTTTCCGACGACGACGTGATCAACAGCGCCGAGCATGCGCAGGCGCTGATTGTCACCGGTTCCGTGACCGGTGCGGCGGCGGGCGACGTGGTGACCGTCACCATCAATAACAAAGATTACACCGCGACCCTGGACACTTCCGGCAGGTGGAGCGTGGGCGTGCCTGCGGCGGACGTGAGTGCTCTGACCGCAGGGGATCACACCATCACCGCGGCGCTGACCGATAAAGCCGGAAACAGCAACAGCACAACGCACGAGGTTGAAGTCAACCTCACCGCGCCGGTGCTGACCATTGACACCGTGTCCGGTGACGATGTGATCAACAACACCGAGAAAACTCAGGATCTGACCATCACAGGTACGGCTTCCGGGCTGGCGGCGGGCGCGGTGGTGACCGTGATGCTCAACGGCAAAGCGTACAGCGCCACGGTAGCTACCAATGGCCAATGGACTACAACCGTTCCGGCGAGCGAGGTGGGGCAACTGGGTGAAGCGCTTTACACCGTGTCGGCCTCCGCGACGGACAGCGTCGGCAACAGCACCAGCACCTCGCACACCGTGAACGTGGAATCCGTTCTGCCGGGCGTGATTATCAACACCGTGGCAGGTGACGACGTCATTAACGCGGCGGAGCTGGCAACCGGCCAGACCATCAGCGGTAAGGTGGTGAATGCCGAAGCAGGCAACACCGTGACCGTGACCATTGGCGGCAACAGCTACACCGCAACGGTGCAGAGCGATCTCACCTGGTCCGTGAGCGTGCCGGAGTCGGTGCTGACCGCACTGGGCAACGGCGATTTAACCGTGTCAGCCAGCGTCACCAACGGCGTGGGCAATAGCGGAACGGGCGAGCGCGAAATCGTGATAGACGCGAATCTGCCGGGCCTGCGCGTGGACACCGTGGCGGGCGATGACGTGATTAACAGCATCGAACACGGGCAGAATCTGATTATCACGGGTTCAAGCGACGGCCTGACGGCGGGTACGGCGCTGACCGTCACCGTAAACGGTAAAACCTATGCGGCTACCGTGCTGGCAGACGGCACCTGGAGTGCGGCGATCCCTTCTGCGGACGTGAGTGCCCTTGCCGCAGGCACGGTCACCTTGACCGTTGAAGGCCAGAGCAGCGCGGGCAATCCGGTGACTATCAACCATGATGTGACGGTGGATCTGGCAAACGTCGCCATCAGCATTGACGCCATCGCTTCCGATGACGTGATCAACGCCGCCGAGAAGGGCGCGGATCTGGTGCTCTCCGGCACCACTGCGAACGTGGAGGAAAATCAAACCGTCACCATCGCCTTCGGCGGCAAGAACTACACCGCCACGGTGGACGCTGAGGGTAAATGGACCGCCACTGTGCCATCTTCGGATCTGACCGGTCTGAAAGAGGGTGATGCCAGCGTGCAGGTAAGCGTCACCAACGTGAACGGCAACAGCGCCTCGGCGGGTCGCGAGTACAGCGTGGATGCTACCGCGCCGTCCGTGACCATCAACACGATTGCCACAGATGATATCCTCAACGCCTCAGAAGCGCAGTCAGACCTGGCAATTTCCGGCACCAGCACCGCCGAAGCAGGCCAGACGCTGACCGTATCGCTGAACGGCAAAGATTACACCACAACCGTCAGCGCAGACGGCAACTGGACGCTGAACGTTCCGGCGGCGGATCTGGCAGGATTAACCGACGGCAGCGTGACGGTAACTGCCTCAGTCAGCGACAAGGCGGGTAACCCGGCATCGGTTGATCACACTCTGATGGTGGATGTGACCGTTCCTGCGGTGACCATCCACACCGTGGCAGGCGACGACGTGATTAACGTGGCTGAACACAAGCAGGCACAGATTATCAGCGGCTCCGCCACCGGCGCGGCGGCGGGCGATAAGGTCACCGTCACGATCGGCGGCCAGACTTACACCACCGTGCTGGACGCGGCGGGTAACTGGAGCGTGGGCGTTCCGGCAAATGTGATTTCAGGCCTCAGCGACGGCACCGTGACCGTCACTGCGTCTGTCACCGACGCGGCGGGCAACACCGGCAGCGGCACGCATAATGTGACCGTCGATACCGGTCTGCCGTCGGTCAGCTTCAACGCCATCAGTGATGACAACGTCCTGAACGCCGTTGAAAAAGGGCAGGACCTGAGCGTCAGCGGCACCAGCGCCAACCTGACGGAAGGCACCCTGGTGACCGTAATTCTGAACGGTAAAAACTACACGGCGACAACTGCGGCAGACGGCACCTGGAGCCTGACGGTTCCGGCGGCGGATCTGGCCGGTCTCGGTCAGGCCAGTTACACCCTGAACGCGACCGCCACCAACGGCGTGGGCAACAGCGTGAGCAACACCGCGAACCTGCTGGTGGACACCGCGCTGCCAACCGTCACCATCAACACCGTGGCGGGCGACAACGTCATCAACGCGGCGGAAGTGGCGGCAGGTCAGACCCTGAGCGGCACCGTGGCGAATGCCGAAGCGGGCAACACCGTGACGGTGACTATCGGCGGCCACAGCTACACCGCAACGGTGCAGAACAATTTGTCCTGGTCCGTCAACGTGCCGTCTGACGTGCTGACCGCACTCGGCAACGGCAGCCTGAGCGTGACGGCAACCGTCACCAACGGCCACGGCAACACCGGGACCGGCGAGCGCGAGATCGCTATCGACGCTAACCTGCCGGGCCTGCGCGTGAATACCGTGGCGGGTGATGACGTGATCAACACCATTGAGCACGCGCAGAACCTGATTGTTTCAGGCTCCAGCGACGGGCTGGCGCCGGGCACGGCGCTGACGGTTACCGTCAACGGTAAAGATTACGCGGCAACGGTGCTGGCAGACGGCACCTGGCGCGCGGCGATCCCGTCCACCGACGTGAGCGCGTGGCCGGAAGGCACCGTGAAAATCAGCGTTACCGGCGACAGCGCGGCGGGTAACCCGATCACCATCAGCCACGATGTGACCGTGGATCTGGCTACCGTTGCCATCAGCATCAATGCGCTTGCCACCGACGACGTGATTAACGCGGCGGAGAAGGGCGCGGATCTGGTGCTGTCCGGTGCGACCACCAACGTGGAAGCCGGGCAGACCGTGACCATCAGTCTGAACGGCAGGATCTACACCACCACCGTGGACGACAGCGGCAACTGGACTTACACCGTGCCGTCAGCGGATCTGGCTGGCCTGAAGGATGGCGACGCCAGCGTGCAGGTGAGCGTCACCAACGTGAACGGCAACAGCGCGTCTGCGGGCCACGAGTACAGCGTGGATGCTACCGCGCCGTCCGTGACCATCAACACGATTGCCACAGACGATATCCTCAACGCCACGGAAGCGCAGTCAGACCTGGCAATCTCCGGCACCAGCACCGCCGAAGCGGGCCAGACGCTGACCGTATCGCTGAACGGCAAAGATTACACCACAACCGTCAGCGCGAACGGCAGCTGGACGCTGAACGTTCCGGCGGCGGATCTGGCAGGATTAACCGACGGCAGCGTGACGGTCACTGCCTCAGTCAGCGACAAGGCGGGTAACCCGGCATCGGTTGATCACACTCTGACGGTGGATGTGACCGTTCCTGGAGTGACCATCCACACCGTTGCAGGTGACGATGTGATTAACGCGGCTGAACACAATCAGGCGCAGATCGTCAGCGGCTCCGCCACCGGCGCGGCAGCGGGCGATAAGGTCACCGTCACGATTGGCGGCCAGACTTATACCACCGTGCTGGACGCGGCGGGTAACTGGAGCGTGGGCGTTCCGGCCAGCGTCATTTCAGTCCTCAGCGACGGCACCGTGACCGTCACTGCGTCTGTCACCGACGCGGCGGGCAACACCGGCAGCGGCACGCATAATGTGACCGTCGATACCGGTCTGCCGTCGGTCAGCTTTAACGCCATCAGCGATGACAACGTACTGAACGCGGTAGAAAAAGGGCAGGACCTGAGCGTCAGCGGCACCAGCGCCAACCTGGCGGAAGGCACCGTGGTGACCGTAATTCTGAACGGTAAAAACTACACGGCGACAACTGCGGCAGACGGCACCTGGAGCCTGACCGTTCCGGCGGCGGATCTGGCGAGCCTGGGCGAAGCCAACTACACCCTGAGCGCGACCGCCACCAACGGCGTGGGCAACAGCGTGAGCAATACCGCGAACCTGCTTGTCGACACCGCGCTGCCAACCGTCACCATCAACACAGTGGCGGGCGACAACGTGATTAACGCGGCGGAAGTGGCTGCGGGGCAGACCCTCAGCGGCACGGTAACGAACGCTGAGGCGGGCAACACCGTGACGGTGACCATCGGCGGCAACAGCTACACCGCGACGGTGCAGAGCGATCTTACCTGGTCCGTGAACGTGCCTGAGTCGGTTCTGACGGCGCTGGGCAACGGCGATTTAACGGTGTCAGCGACCGTCACTAATGACCATGGCAATTCGGGAACGGGCGAGCGCGATATCACTATCGACGCCAGCCTGCCGGGGCTGCGCGTGGATACCGTGGCGGGCGATGACGTGATCAACAGCATTGAGCATGGTCAGAATCTTATCGTCACTGGCTCAAGCGATGGGCTGGCGGCGGGCACTACGCTCACCGTGACCCTGAATGGCAAGACCTATGCCGCGTCGGTACTGGCAGACGGCTCCTGGACCGCGGCGATCCCGGTGGCAGACGTGGGCGCTCTGGCCGCAGGCACGATGACCGTCACCGTAGGGGGCCAGAGCGCGGCGGGCAATCCGGTCTCCATCAGCCACGACGTCACCGTCGATCTGGCAGCCGTGGCAATCAGCATCGATGCCATCGCCACCGACGACGTGATTAATACGGCGGAGAAAGGCGCGGATCTGGTGCTTTCCGGCAGCACATCCAATGTGGAAGAGAACCAGACCGTGACCATCACCTTTGGCGGCAAGTCTTACACCGCCAAAGTCGATGCCGACGGCAACTGGACGGCGAGCGTGCCTTCCTCGGATCTGGCGGGTCTGAAAGACGGCGACGCCAGCGTGCAGGTGAGCATCACCAACGCGCACGGCAACAGCGCTTCGGCGGGCCGCGAATACAGTGTAGATGCCACCGCGCCAACCGTGACGATTGACACGGTCGCAGGCGACAACGTGATCAACGGCAGCGAAGCGGCTGCGGGCGTGGCCATTTCCGGCACCACCACGGCGGAAGTCGGTCAGACGGTAACCGTAACCTTCGGCGGGAACAGCTACACCGCGCAGGTTCAGCAGGGCGGCGTCTGGAGCGTTAACGTGCCGGGCACAGACCTGTCCGCCCTGGCGGATAACGGCTACACCGTGCAGGTGAGCGTGAGTGACGCCGCGGGTAACCCGGGCAGCGCGGGTAAAGCGATTACGCTTGATACCACACCGCCGACCGTCAGCTTTAACGTTGTGGCGGGCGATGACGTCATCAACAGCGTGGAGCACGGGCAGGCGCAGATCGTCAGCGGCACCGCAACCGGCGCCAGCGTCGGCGATAAGCTGATTATCACCATCGGTTCGAATCAGTACACCACCACCGTTGACGCCAGTGGCAAATGGAGCGTGGGCGTTCCTGCCAGCGACATTTCTGCCCTGACCGACGGCACCGTGACCCTCAGCGCGACAATCACCGACAGCGCGGGCAACAGCAGCACCCAGACCCATGACGTGGTGGTAAATACCGCATCGGTCGCGCTGACCGTCAACACCCTCAGCGGCGATGACGTGATCAATGCGGCAGAAGCGGGGGCGTCGCTGGTCATCAACGGCTCCAGCGCGCAGTTCGCCAGCGGTACGCAGGTCACTATCACCCTGAATGGTAAGAGCTATACGGCCACTATCCAGAGCGATGGCTCCTGGACAACCACTGTACCGGCCGCCGACGTGGGCACCCTGGCCGACGGCGCGAGCTACCAGGTTTCTGTTTCGGCGCAGGACAGCGCCGGGAACAGCGCCTCGGCGACGCACACCATCAGCGTGGACACCACCGCGCCGGTGATTAGCGTGAACACGTTGTCGGGCGACGACGTGCTGAATGCGGCGGAAGCTCAGCAGCCGCTCACCGTACACGGCTCTTCCAGCGCGGAAGCAGGCCAGACGGTGACCGTCACGCTGGGCGGAAAAACCTACACTGCGCTTGTCGGCAGCGATGGCACCTGGACGCTGGACGTTCCGGCGGCAGACCTGGTCGCACTGAGCCAGGGTGCGCTGACGGTGACCGCCGTGGTCAACGATAAAGCCGGTAACAGCGGCCAGACGACCCATACCTTAACGGTCGATACCGTCGCACCAGCCGTCACCATCAGCACCGTGGCCGATGACGATATCGTCAACAACGCCGAGCAGCTGGCGGGGCAGACTATTAGCGGGACCACCACCGCGGAGCAGGGCCAGACGGTGACCGTCTCCTTCAACGGGCACAGCTATCAGGCGACCGTTGGAGCAGACGGTTCGTGGTCGGTCTTCGTGCCGGGCCGCGACTTCCTCGGCCTGAGCGATGGGGATTACACCATTACGGCTACGGTGAGCGATAAGGCGGGTAACCCGGGCAGCGCAACACACGACGTGACGCTGAACGGCGACGTGCCGACCATCGTCATCAACACCTTTGCCCAGGACGATATCGTCAACGCCGCCGAGCACGGCACGCCGCTGATTGTCAGCGGCACCACCGACGCGCCTGCGGGCCAGACGGTGACCATTACGCTGAACGGTAAAACCTACACGGCTACCGTTCAAAATGACGGCGCCTGGAGCTATACGGTCGGCAGCGCAGACGTGACCGCGCTGGCGGACGGCGGTTCGTACGTGATCAATGCGCAGGTGAGCAACGCCATCGGCAACAGCGCCAGCGATAATCACAGCGTCACCGTGGATCTCACCGCACCGTCGATGGGGATCAGCATTGATTCCCTGCAAAACGATACCGGCCTGAGCGCGAGTGACTTCATCACCAACGATAAGCAGGTGGTGGTGAACGGTTCGCTATCGGCGCAGCTCGGCAATAACGAGAAGGCGCAGATCAGCCTCGACGGTGGTTCAACCTGGATTGACCTGACCGTGACCGGCACCACCTGGCGCTACACCGATGGGCGTACCCTGACGGACGGGACGTACCCGTACCAGGTGCGCGTCATTGATAATGCGGGGAACGTTGGGGCAACGGACAGCCAGGACGTGGTAATCGATCTGACGAAGCCTGCGGCGACGAGCATTACCGTGGATTCCGTCTCGCAGGATTCCGGCCTGTCCGACAGCGACTTCATTACCAGCGACAACCAGATTAGCCTGAAAGGGACGCTCGGCGCGGCCCTGGGCAGCGGCGACCACGCGCAGATCAGCCTGGACGGTGGCGCGACCTGGACTGACGTGAGCGTCAGCGGTCTGAGCTGGACCTACGTTGATGGCCGCACGCTGGCCGACGGAGACTACAACTACCAGCTGCGGGTGATTGACGACGCGGGGAATATCAGCGCCACCACCAGCCAGGTGGTGACCATTGATACCGTCGCGCCGGACGCCAGCAAAACGATCGCTATCGACAGCATCAGCGACGATACCGGCCTGAGCAGCAGCGACTTTATCACCAATGATACCTCCCTGACGCTGCACGGCTCGCTCGGCGCAACGCTGGCCGACGGCGAATATGCCCAGATTAGCATCGACGGCGGAGTCAGCTGGCAGAACGTGATCGTCACCGGCAACAGTTGGTACTACGTGGACGGCCGCACGCTGGGTAACCAGACCTATGACTACTACGTTCGCGTAGTGGATGCGGCGGGCAACGTGGGTGCCAGCGCTCATCAGCAGGTGACGGTCGATACGGTCGCGCCGGATGCGGCGATTACGGTGACCGTGGATAACATCACCGTCGATACCGGCTTCGACAATAACGACTTCCTGACCAGTTCGACCTCGTACACGCTCAACGGGACGCTCGGGGCCGAACTCGGGGCGGGTGAGTATGTGCAGGTGAGCATGGATGGCGGCACTACCTGGGTTTACGCCACGGTAAGCGGCACCCGGTGGAGTTATAACGACGCGCGCACCCTGGCCGACGGCGACTACCGCTATCAGGTGCGGGTTGTCGATCAGGCGGGCAACGTCGGGGCCACCACCTCGCAGGACGTGACGGTGGATACCCAGGCGCCGCAGTACGGCATCACCATTGACAGCATCAGCGAAGATACCGGGCAGTCCGGGAGTGATTTCATCACCATGGACACCTCGCTGACGATCAACGGCTCGTTGGGCAGCGCGCTGGCCAGCGACGAGCGCGTACAGATCAGCCTCGACGGCGGCAATACCTGGATTGACACTGCCGTCACTAACCAGCGCTGGAGCTATACGGATACCCGCGATCTGGCGGACGGGGATTACACCTGGCAGGTGCGGATCATCGACCAGGCGGGTAACGTCGGCTCAACCACTTCGCAGGTGGTAACGGTTGATACCACGCCGCCTGAAACGGTGGGAACGGTTGTCAGCTATACCGACGGGGAAGGTGAACGTACGGGCACGTACGGCGCATCAGTCGCGACGGACGATACCTCACCGCTGATCAACGGTACGCTTAACAGTGCTCCGGAAGACGGCGAAATCGTGCAGCTTTACCGGGACGGGATCTTGTTGGGTCAGGTCACAATGAACGGCAGCGCAAGCTGGTCCTATCAGGACAACGGCCTGCTCGACGGGAATCACACTTACATTCTGCGCGTCACCGACAAAGCCGGTAACTACACGGAATCGGATGGCTTTGTGCTGAACGTCGATACCAGCATCCCGACCACCACGGCGGCGATTACTGCCCAGACCACCTCGGATACCACGCCGATTATTAATGGCACGGTGTCTGCGGACCTGGTGAATGGGGAATACCTGGTGGTGATGGTGAACGGGAAAACCTATACGTCGCAGACCGGCGGCGCGGTGGTAGTCGACCCGGATCACAATACCTGGTATCTGCAGATCCCGGACAGCGATGCCCTGAGCGTGGCGAACTACGACGTAACCGCGCAGGTGAAGAGTAGCGCGGGCAACGGTAACACCACTGGTACGGCAACCGGCAGCCTGGTGATCGATACCACCTCGGTGAATACCGACTGGGCGACCACGACGGGTAACTCGAACAACTCGACCATGACGGTGGGCACCAATAGCAGCGGGCTGTGGAATATCATTGCTAACGGCCAGTCTTACTCCAGCAGCGATAGCTCGACCTATGCCGGCAATACGCTGAGCAACACCCGTGGCTATTACGTGGTGAGTCAGACCGCCGCCGACTTTGACCGTAACGGCACCCAGGATATTTTCGCAACTGAGAACACCTACGCGGGTTCTACGCAGGTGATGTGGACCTACGATGGCAGCAGTTACACCGCCAGCCAGCTGGCAATGGGGACCACTATCTGGTACGGCGGCGTAATTGCCTACGATAAAACCGGGGATGGCTATCTGGATCTGGCCTACGGAGATGCCGGTATGGACTCCCTGACCTACCTGGTTAATACCAACGGCGTTCTGTCGCCGGACGGCACCGGCGGGGAAGGTGGATTCTACGGCCAGTTCGATTCCGGACGTGAAATCTCCGGCGTCGACCTGAACAACGACGGCACCGTGGACATCGTGCAGCACACCAACCGCAGCGGGGCGTACTCGCTCACCGTGATAAACAACAACGGGAACGGTACGCTCTCCATTGGCCAGAACCTGACCAACGTGTTTGTGGCCAACGCCTCGAATACCACCACGGCGGCGTCCATGACGTGGGCGGACTTTAACGGCGATGGCTACATGGACCTGTACCTGGGCAGCAGCTACAACAACAACGGCGGGGTGATTTACTACAACGACGGTACCGGGCAGCTATCCACCACCAGGAGCGCGGTGGAAGCCTCTAACGCCACGGCGGGCTATTTGTCGGTGGCGGTGGACTGGAACGGCGATGGGCAGATGGACATCATCAAGCTCAGCACCTACGGCGGCTCGCAGACGGCAACCTTGTTCACCAACAACGGCTACGGCTCAACCTGGACTTCAAGCCAGCTGGCGTCAGGGCTTGCTAACGTCACCGGCGTCGCCGCGGTGGACTACAACTGGGATGGTGCGCAGGATCTGCTGGTGTCTCAGCAGAATGGCAAGGTGGTGCTGGTGCAGAACAATGCGGAGATCGCTGACGGTACCGCGATGCATCTGCACATTGTCGATAGCGAAGGCATCAACGCCTACTATGGCAACACGGTCAATCTGTATAACGCCGCGGGCGTGCTGGTGGCCTCGCAGATCATCAACGCCCAGTCCGGCATTGGCTCGAATGATACCTCTGCGCAGGTAAGTTTCTACGGGCTGGATCCGAACGAAACCTACTCGGCGGAGATCGTGAAGATCACCAACGGCGTGTCGGATAACGTCACCTGGACCGGCCTGGACGCGAGCAACGGCAAAGAGGGTTATGTTCTCACCGCCGAAGCGGCCACCGGCGGCCACAGCGGAACCATTACCGGAACCGGGTATAACGACACCTTTATCGCAGAGGATGGGACCTATACCTATAACGGCTCCGGCGGCTGGAATACCCATTCCGACTACGACACCTGGAGCAATACCGGCGGCATGGACGTGGTGGATTACCGCAATGCCACCTCTGGGATAACTGTTGATTTGCGCCTCTCAACGGCGCAGGACACCGGGTTCGGTACTACACGGTTGTTGAATATTGAAGGGATTAACGGCTCCGACCATGACGACGTTATCACCGGCAACAGCGGTGATAACCAGTTCGAAGGCCGCGGCGGTAACGACACCTTCAACATCGGCAGCGGCGGTCAGGACACGCTGCTCTATAAGCTGATCAACGCGTCTGACGCGACGGGCGGCAACGGTAGCGATGTGGTGAACGGCTTTACCGTCGGTACCTGGGAAGGGACGGCAGACACGGACCGCATCGATCTGCGCGACCTGCTTTCCGACAGCGGCTATACCGGCACCGGCTCGGCGAGCTACGTGAACGGCGTGGCGACGCTGGACAGTAGCGCGGGCAACATTGCTGACTACATCCGCGTGGTGCAGAACGGCAGCAACACCGAGATCCAGGTTGACCTCGACGGGACGGGCGGCCAGTTCTCGCCAACCACCCTGGTGACGCTGAACGGCGTGCAGACGGATCTGGCGACGCTGCTGGCAAATCATCAACTGTTAATTGCGTAAAACAACGCCGCGGGGAGCGATCCTCGCGGCTTTTTGCGTTTCTTTACATTAATAGCCATAACCCTCTATTTCACAAGATTATTTTGCGGGCTCGTTTAGGTAACGTTCGATTTCTAATCATCTCGCAAAGGTATCATTTCAGTGCGAAATCATCGCCCTGAACAGGACGTAGCATTATGAAGACACATCCACAGTACGAACCCTGGTTGCAGGGCATGCTCATCATCGCTAAGCACTATCGGCTGGATTTTTCGGCGGAGCATGTTCGGGTCACGATTAACCATGAAAGCCAGTCTTCGCGCCAGCTGGTGCTGGAGGAGATGGCGCGCCAGCTTGGGCTGGGGATGCGTTGGGTAGCGGCGGAAGCCGTATCGCTCGACCCGTGGCGCTTACCGCTGCTGGCGGAGTTCACCGGCCGGCAAATCGCGGTCATCAACCGTATGGACAATGAAGGGAACATCAGCGTGCAGTTCAGCGGCGACGGCGGCCTGGAGACGACGCTGACGCGTGACGAACTCGGTTCGCGGTTAAAAGGGCTGATGGTGCTGCGTCCCCTGGAGTCCACGCCGGATGCGCGCGTGGATGATTACATCAAACCCTATGAGAAAAACTGGTTCTGGCAGTTGGCGCTGAAAGACTGGCGTCGCTACAGCGACATTATGCTGGTGGCGCTGGTCGCCAACGTGCTGGCGCTCTCCGGCATGGTCTTTTCCATGCAGGTGTATGACAGGGTGGTGCCGTCCCAGTCGGAGGCCACGCTGTGGGTGCTGTTTGGGGGCGTGATGATCGCTATCGTGTTTGAATTCATCATGCGCATGCTGCGGGTGCATATTTCGGATGTGGTAGGGAAACGCGCCGACCTGCGTATTTCCGAGCGCGTGTTTGCCCACGCCCTGCGGATTAAAAACGGCGCACGGTCGAAATCGACCGGGTCGTTTATCGCCCAGATCCGCGAGCTGGAGTCGGTGCGGGAGCTGATCACCTCCACCACCATTGCAGCCATCTCCGATCTGCCGTTCTTCCTGCTGTTCGTCTTCATTCTGTGGATGATTGGCGGCCCGCTGGTGCTGGTGGTGCTGCTGGCCGTGCCGCTGCTGCTCATTCCCGGCCTGCTGGTGCAGCGCCCGCTGGGAAAACTCTCCAGCGAAGGGATGCGTGAATCGGCGATTCGTAACGCCACGCTGGTGGAAGCGGTGCAGGGGCTTGAGGACATCAAGCTGATGCGCGCCGAGCAGCGGTTCCAGAACCAGTGGAATAACACCAATGACGTTGCCGCCAGCGTCGGCATGAAACAGCGCTGGCTGACGGGGCTGCTGCTGACCTGGACCCAGGAGGTGCAATCTATCGTCTACGCCGTGGTGCTGCTGGTGGGCTGTTACCTGGTCATCAGCGGCGACATGACCACCGGTGCGCTGGTGGGCACCTCGATTCTGGCGTCCCGCACCATTGCGCCGCTGTCGCAGATTTCCGGCGTGCTCTCCCGCTGGCAGTCAGCAAAGGTGGCCCGCAAGGGACTGGATGACCTGATGCAGCGTCCGATTGACGATCCCCAGCACGGCAAAAAAGTGCATAAAGCCCACCTGCGCGGTGATTATCAGCTGGACGACGTCGGGTTTTATTACGACGAAGAAGAGAAGCTCACCGTGCTGAACGTCAGCAAACTGCGCATTCGCGCCGGGGAGCGCGTGGCGGTGCTCGGGCGTAATGGTTCGGGGAAAAGCACTTTGCTGCACCTGCTGGCGGGAATGCAGGAGCCACAGCAAGGCAGCATTTTGCTGGACGATATTGCTCTCAATCATCTTGACCCGGCTGACGTACGCCGCGATATGCAGCTGCTCAGTCAGCAGGCGAGGCTGTTCTTCGGCTCCGTACGCGACAACATCCTGATGGGTAATCCGCTGGCGACAGACGAGGAAATCCATCAGGCGCTGGTCAATAGCGGCGCGCTGGAGTTTGTGCGCAAGCAGAAAATGGGGCTGAACACCATCATCAACGAGGGCGGAATGGGGCTTTCCGGCGGGCAACGTCAGGCGCTGTTGCTGGCCCGCGCGCTGATCACCTCGCCGAATATTCTGCTGCTGGATGAACCCACTGCCTGGCTGGATGAGGTCAGCGAGAAGCAGTTTATCCAGCATCTGCACCAGTGGCTCGGTAAGCGCCGGACGCTGGTGGTGGCGACGCATCGTCTGCCGATTCTGGACCTGGTTGACCGCATTATCGTGCTGGAAAACGGCAAAGTGGTGATGGATGGCCCTCGTGATGCCATTTTACACCAGCACGGAATGGCCCCGCAGCAGGCGCCGCAGCGCACGGTTAAACTGAAAACGGAGGGCGTGGCATGAATGATTTCTCCCGCTTTAATAGCCGACTGAAGGAGCCCCGCCTGCCGCGATCGTCGCTGGTGGCATGGTCGCTGTTTGCCCTGCTGGTGGTGTTTATTACCTGGGCCAGCCTGTTCCAGCTGGATGAGGTCACTACGGGCAGTGGCAAGGTGATCCCGTCCTCCCATGAGCAGGTGATCCAGTCCCTGGAAGGGGGGATTATCCACACTCTGATGGTGCGCGAAGGCGATATCGTCGAGCGTGGTCAACAGCTTGCCCAACTGGACCGGACGAAAACCGAGTCCAGCGTGCTTGAGAGCGAGTCTCGATTAAATGCTGCGATGGCGACAGCCGCGCGTCTGAATGCTGAAGTGAACGACACCGGGCTGACATTCCCGGCAGAGCTGGATGACGACGTTGAGCTGGTTAAACAGGAAACGGCGCTTTACCAGTCTCGTCGCGAAAGCCTTGAAAAAGGGCTGGCGGGTTTACGCCAGGGAGCGGATCTCGTGCAGCGTGAACTGGCATTAACGCGCCCGCTGGTGACGCAGGGGGCGGCCAGTAAGGTCGAAGTCTTACGCCTTGAACGCCAAAAAAATGAGCTGGAGAGCAAAATCACCGAGATGAAAAACCAGTACTACGTTCGCGCCCGCGAAGAACTGGCGAAAGCGAACGCGGAAATCGAAGCGCAGCGTTCGGTGATGAAAGGGCGCGAAGACTCACTCACCCGCTTAACGTTTAATGCGCCGGTGCGTGGCATCGTGAAAGACATTGACGTGACGACGGTTGGCGGGGTGATCCCGCCGAACGGCAAACTGATGAGCCTGGTACCGCTTGATGACCAGATGGTGATAGAAGCAAAAATCTCGCCGCGCGATGTCGCGTTTATCCATCCCGGGCAAAAAGCGCTGGTGAAAATCACCGCTTATGACTATTCCATTTACGGCGGGCTGGAGGGGGAGGTGACGATGATTTCACCGGATACCCTTCAGGACGAGGTGAAACGGGATGTTTATTATTATCGCGTTTATATCCGTACAGACAGTAACCATCTGACTAACCGGCAGGGCAAGGAATTCCCGGTGTTTCCGGGCATGATAGCTACGGTTGATATCAAAACCGGCAGTAAATCCGTCATTGATTATCTGCTGAAACCGTTAAATAAGGCAAAAGAGGCGCTGCGCGAGCGATAAAAAAGGCGTTCAGCAAGCCGAACGCCCGTCAGATCAGAGTGTAGACGTCATGTTGACAGCATGGCGTCGTTCTTTTGGCACCACATTGATGTAATGTGTGACATAGGCAAAATATAAACCGGCATAATTTTCGACAAGTTCGATAAATGCCGGGTAAATGGACATCCGGCCATCGCCGCGATCTTTAAGATAACCAGCCTCCTGTGCCGATTTGATAATGCGGTTGACGTGAATACGCGAGACGAAAAATTCTTTTGCAAGTGTGCTGGCTGAATACGCTATTATGGCACCGTATGCTGTTTTGTTTTTAATGGCCTGCAAATAGAGATAGAGCATAATCATTCGGCCACCATCCTTATCAATAAATAAACCCACTTCCGGAAGTACTTTACTGAATGTTAATCCGCGGAAAAGGTATTCTGCGGCGCGCCGGAAAAAGTTGTGCCTGAGTGTGTCATTGTCCAGAAGATTAACATTAATGTTGAATGTCGGATAAAGAATGCTAACAGGCGTGAACGCCCCGGACATATAGCGTTTAAGCTCATCCAGTCCTTTTTCCGTAGGCGCGATTTTTGTTTTTCGCCGATCTTCGGTACAGCGCCAGGTCTTAATTCGCCCGGTGGTTTTAAGTATGGTGATGATCGCAATAACGCTGTTAGGGCTGGCGATATTATAGCGTGAGCACAGTGCCTTAATCTCCGAGACCGACTCAGCCTGATTGCCAAAAACAAAACAACATATTGAGAGTATTATATTGAACCGTGATTCCTGAAGCATCGTTTTGTAGAACAGGGGTTGTTTTTTATAAATGGCGTCATTGATTCTGTAGTGTTCTATTATAGCTTCACTAAATCGCGGGTTGTTTTTAATGACATCCCGTCGATGTAGCAAAGCTCTGGATGAGATGTGATTATCCATAGCATTTTCTCTTTTTTGTCTGAGCCGATGAGAAGAAGTGTCCGGACTTCTTTTTCGGAATTTTCATTATACCTTGAGAAAGTCCTGGTTACTGTTGTTATATGAAAAGAAAATAATATTTATGCTGCATATGGATGAGTCGGTTGATTAACGCAAAGATGTTCATGTGCATAACATTGATAACGGTTTATTAACCAAATGGGGTGCGGTAAAATTATTCAATGCGACAAGGAATATTGGCTTTAATTACATATGGGAATGATGTTTGTATTCTCAGGAGCAGGTTATGTCTCAAAATTTACCTTCTGTGCAAGGTACTTGCTACAAGCAACGGTTTGTTATTTCAGCCTGCGGTTTCACCTTTGAAGGGTATAGCCTGCTTCTGAAATCTCGAGGCGTACACGCCACGCGACTCCATTTTGAAGAGGATGAAATATGTTCCGTTGACGTTGAAGAAATGATGGAAAATCAATCGCCCGAGGTTTCGGTTTTCCTTGGTCGTGACGTTGCTACTTTTCTTGAAAGCCTGAAGCGCTTGGTATCCGTTCTGAATGCACTGCCGGTGATTTGCAGGGTCACCCTGTATGGTGCACTACCTGAGCGATGGCTTAATGCAACGTTGAGAAGTCTCGTTAATAATACAAAAAAGCTTTCCACGATCAGGGTAGAGAATATTACAGAAATAATGGGCTTTGTAAAAAATGAGACAGATGAGCGTGCTGGCCCTTCACGCTTGTTGCGTAACGTACCGGACAAGGAGGGTAAAAAAAATTTGCATGGGTTAACACATCGCGAGTTAACCGTGCTACTGAATTTCTATCGGGGTATTTCCATAAAAGAGCAGAGTAAGAGGTTAGGGCTGTCAGATAAAACTATTTATACCCATCGCAAGGTGGGTTTGGGTAAATTATATATTATCAGAGTATGGTTTAGCGACTCTCGCGTTTTCAGAGATGAGGTTTGTGCAGGAAAAAATAAAACAAAAGTGTTTTCGGAAACGGAAATAGATATATTACAAGCGTTACATAAACGGGAAATCTTTGCGGCTTATCAAATTATCACTGATAGTGATAAAAAAGGAGTTGGATTTGAAATCCTGCTGCGCTGGCATAAAAAAGGTGAGATCCTGAAGCCAGCCTATTTTCTGGGAGGGATAAAAAATAGTGAAATATGGCTCAAGCTAACGGCGTTAGTCATCCATGCGGCCGTATCAGGTATCAATAAATACAATGGAAAATATTATTTTTCAGTTAACATTCCTCCTCAACTTGCTTCGGGAAACGCGCTGCCGGGGATGGCCAAAAAGGCCGTCGAAATGTTATTCAAACCGCAGTGGGCCGGGAAACTGGTCTTTGAAGTAGCTGAAACGATTGACGTAACAAAGGATAAAAATATTCCCGAAACACTCCAGCGTTTACGCGCCGAGGGATGTCGGCTTTTTCTGGATGACTGTTTTTCAAAATATCATGCTATGCTGCCCATCAGACTGATTAATGTTGATGGACTAAAGCTTGATCGCGATATTGTTGAGCACTTTGTAGCTAACGACAAAGACTATAGCATTATTAAAGCGATACAGGTTTACAGCGACATGACGGGGACCGAATGCGTTGCGGAAGGCGTCGATAGCGAAGAAAAATTTGAAAAACTTGTCGCGTTAGGGGTTAAGCGATTCCAGGGTTATTATCTTTCCCGCGCGGTTAAAGAAGAAGAGTTGGATCGAATGGTACGGCTATTTAGTTAACGGCTTCACTATGCTGGTGGTACGACAGACTACAGTATTCGACCACCAGTAAAAAACACTCACTCACCGTCGCAATAGTGTATTCTCAGATATCATCACGCGTAAAGCCGACAACAATTTCAAGTGTGTTGCGAATGACATCGCAGGCTTCAGGCTCCTCGGTAATTTCAAGGGCGTGAATCAGTTGCAGGATGATCTCTTTATTCGAAAGGTTGTCACCGGTCAGCATAATACAGCGTATTGCCGAGCCTAACACTTCAACTTCACCACTGAGATGCTTTCCAGCATTAAGAAAGTGTTCCGCCAGTCCTTTATCGTGCAGGGCTTCAAAATTATACGTCTGGTGCATAGTCGCTTTACTCATGGTGGTCACCGTCTCGGTTAAAATTAGTGTTTCTTATTTGGGCTCAGAAGCGTGTTGTGAGTAAAGAGAGAGCGCATGCGGCCAATATCATAATCGCCCATCACTCTTCCCCGGTCGTGCGATACGCCGGTTACACGCTGGCGCACTTCATCTTCAGCGGCAATCAATGCATTTTTACGCTCATCATTTGATTCAACGTTAGCCATCGCCTGCAGGCGATTAGCAAGAGACGCAAAGGTAATAGGTCCGTTCTCTTTCAGTATGGATAATACGGCCTCACCGATAAGGTCATCCTTAAGTCGTTCAAATTTAGTTCTATGCATAGCTTAATCTCACTCTGCTACACGCGGCTGTAGCATGGGGTTAGTCATCGCATCCAGATGCTCTATTCTCACTCAGCATGACTAACTTAGTAAGTTAAAAACAGTGTTCAGGTTAACGCTCGAAGAAGAGGGCTATTAAACCGTTATAGTGCGCTTTCTCTACGTCAGACGTTGATTCTTCAATTCTGCGCAACAGCTTTGTACAAATTGTCATTCTGCTCAGTTGTACATTTTCTTTGATGATCTCACTGACAATGGCACCAAGGGTTTCCTGCTGTGTTGGGACGTTATCCTTGTTAAAATACAAGGTTATAGCGCTTTCTGCTGTAGAGGGAGCATGGTTGCGACGCATAATTTTCCACCGTTGACAAACAATTTTGTAACATCACTGGCATCGAATTTATACTATCCGGTCAAATCTGTACATCTAAATTGTACAAGTTTTTCGTGCGGTTCGGGGATTTGTCATAAGAACTATCAAAATTAGGGGGGAAGAGAGGGAGAAAAACGTGGGGCATAGAAAAGGCCCCGGAGGGCCTGAAATTATTTCCGTCCCAGCAGAAGTCCCAGAACGATGCCTACCGCACCCGCAGCGATTAAGCCCGTTAACGGGTTATTTCTGACGGCTTCAGTAACATCCGAGACGGCATCACTGGCCTGGGCAGCATATTTTTTCGCTGCACCTTTCACCTGATGTTTAGGGGAATCAACGAATTCACCAAACTGCTGCTGTGCAGAGCCGGATAATTCATCAAGTTTGTTTTTGGCTTTATCGCCAGCGTATTGTGCATTTTTATCAGTGTCGAAATCAGACATTCCAGCCTCCTTTTGTTGATAGTCTAAGGATAGACGCTGATGGCAAGAGTGAGAGAGAATTCGCTGAAATCGACGCCTGAGTACCTCTTTTTAGGATATGTCTTTCTTACATGTCCACCATAACGCCCTAAGGATGGAGTGGATAAATATTTCCCTCGCCGTCTCTGTCTACGTAGCGGGAAGAGACTATTTCTCTCGTGCGTTAGCGCGAAAGGTAATGTAATAGCCAAGGGATGCGGCCAGGCACAGCATATAGCCGAACGATTCCGAACCTTCCTCCACGGCGTTTTTCACGACACGCATATAGCCATGCTCCAGAATGGCGTGCCACAGCACCTGCATTCCAAAGAGACGGGAGAAGACCAGTACAGCCAGCAGGCCGCTCAACAGAATACCGTACCAGGGGGATTGCGTGTATTTTGCCAGCTGTTCCAGGGTAGTGCGAAAATGCATAACGGGGCGAATTATAGCCAGCAGAGCGGTAATCAGCGCGAACCACACCCAACTCCCATGAGAAATGAGGTCAAAAAGCGCGTCCAGTTCACGAATTAACATCGTCAGGAAAAAACCGCCAACCAGTATATTACAGTAACGCATGGATTCATCCATTTTCGCCAGACGAAAATGGAGAAACACGATAGTCGCTAATACCGTTTCCTGCATGATTTCGGTCAGTGATAATTCCGGAATATCATGGCCGACAAACCGCATATCAACCCAAAGACAAAGTATAATAAGCGCGCATGCGACCGCCGCGCCAACAAAGAATAAAAAGCTCTTTAGTACAATCATTAACACCACCATTTTGTTTGTAGCAGTATGTTAGGTGACGAGAATGTTATTTCTGTTCACATCGTGCCATATAAGTGCTGAATTTTAACATTACGAGCTAAATAGGATTCGTAGCGGCCAGAATAAACCCTAAATATCTTTTCTTCCTTGCCGGCGATGTGCTCATTGCAGCGTCTCTATCTTGTGGTTTACAGGGCAATAACATACGAGGTACCATACCCCCCTATAGTATCAGGAGGGCGTATGCCGCATTCACCCGAAGATAAAAAACGTATTCTGACCCGCGTCCGCCGCATTCGAGGCCAGGTTGATGCCCTTGAACGCGCCCTGGAGTCGGGCGATCCCTGTCTCGCCATTCTGCAGCAAATAGCCGCCGTGCGCGGTGCTGCCAATGGCCTGATGGGTGAAATGGTTGAAATTCACCTCAAAGATGAGCTGGTGACGGGGGAGACCACCCCGGATCAGCGGGCAGTGCGGATGGCGGAAGTCGGCCATTTGCTGCGCTCTTATCTAAAATAAACCCACACACCTCACAACAAGGGAAAGACATCATGAAATCTCGCGCAGCTGTCGCGTTCGGCCCAGGCCAGCCGCTGAAAATCGTTGAAATTGATGTTGCTCCGCCGAAGAAAGGCGAAGTGCTGATCAAAATTACTCACACCGGCGTCTGCCATACCGATGCGTTTACCCTGTCCGGTGACGATCCGGAAGGCGTATTCCCGGCGGTGCTCGGCCACGAAGGGGGCGGTGTAGTGGTGGAAGTGGGTGAAGGCGTTACCAGCCTGAAGCCCGGCGACCATGTGATCCCGCTTTACACCGCAGAGTGCGGCGAGTGTAAGTTCTGCAAATCCGGCAAAACTAATCTCTGTCAGGCAGTGCGCGCTACGCAGGGCAAAGGTCTTATGCCGGACGGTACCACCCGTTTCTCCTATAACGGCGAGCCAATCTATCACTACATGGGGACCAGCACCTTCAGCGAATACACGGTGTGCGCCGAGATCTCACTGGCGAAAGTGAATCCGCAGGCCCCGCTGGATAAAGTCTGTCTGCTCGGCTGCGGTGTCACCACCGGTATCGGCGCGGTGCATAACACGGCGAAAGTGAAAGAGGGTGACACCGTGGCGGTGTTCGGCCTGGGCGGGATCGGTCTGGCGGTCATCCAGGGCGCGGTACAGGCGAAAGCTGGGCGTATCATTGCTGTGGATACCAACCCGGAGAAATTTAAGCTCGCAGGTGAGATGGGTGCGACCGACTTCATCAACCCGAAAGACTACGACAAACCGGTTCAGGACGTGATCGTTGAGCTGACCGACGGCGGCGTGGACTTCAGCTTCGAATGTATCGGCAACGTCAACGTGATGCGCTCAGCGCTGGAGTGCTGCCACAAAGGCTGGGGTGAGAGCATCATTATCGGTGTGGCCGGCGCGGGTCAGGAGATTAAAACCCGTCCCTTCCAGCTGGTGACAGGGCGCGTATGGCGCGGGTCGGCATTTGGCGGCGTGAAAGGCCGTACACAGCTGCCGGGCATGGTTGAAGATGCGATGGTCGGCAAAATTCAGCTCGACCCGTTCATTACGCACCGCCTGCCGCTGGAGCAGATCAACGAAGCTTTCGATCTGATGCACGAAGGAAAATCCATTCGTACCGTCATCCATTTCGGCGACAACTGATTATTCTGCCAGCGGTTTTTCCCGCTGGCATTTCTTCCCTGATCTTCTCTAAAGTGTGACCTGTCTGGCGCTTTTAGGCGTAATCTAATTCCCCGCTGTGCCGATGACTCTTTTACAGGCGTGTTTTTACGCATCTTACCTATAAGAGAGTCGACGGTCATGGACAACACAACATCGATGCAGGCGCAGCACAAGCTGAGTTTCTTGCATCACATCCGGCTGGTTCCGCTGTTTTCCTCCATTCTCGGTGGCATTATTCTCCTGTTTGCCTTGAGCTCGGGTCTGGCAGGCTATTTCCTGCTCCAGGCCGATAACGATCAGCAGGATGTCACAGCAGAAATCCAGGTGCGCACCGGTCTGTCAAACAGTTCCAACCATTTACGCACCGCCCGTATCAACATGATCCACGCGGGGGCGGCGAGCCGCATCGCGGAGATGGAGGCGATGAAGCAAAACATCGCTGAGGCTGAGACCCGCATCAGGCAGTCGCAGGATGGATTTGCCGCCTATATGAAGCGCACCGTTCGCACTCAGGCTGATGAAGCGCTGGATGGCGATCTGAAAGCCCGCTATGACGCCTACATCGCCGGTATGCAGCCGATGCTGAAATATGCCAAAAACGGCATGTTTGAAGCCATTATCAACCATGAAAATGAGACCGCGCGTCCGCTGGACGATGCCTATAACGCGGTGCTGCTGAAGGCGATAAAAATCCGCACCGAACGCGCCAACGCACTGACGGCGCAGGCTCACACCCGCACCCGGCTGGGGCTGATGTTTATGTTCGGCGCGTTTGGCCTGGCGCTTGCGCTGGCGGTGATCACCTTTGTGGTGCTGCGCCGTACGGTGATAAACCCGCTTCAGCGAGCCGCTACGCGTATCGAAAATATCGCGAAAGGCGATTTAACCATGCCGGACGAACCGACCGGGCGCAGCGAAATTGGCCGCCTGACGCGCGATCTGCAAACAATGCAGCAGGCGCTGGTGACAACCGTGGGCACGGTGCGGCAGGGGGCGGAGGAGATTTACCGTGGAACCAGCGAGATCTCCGCGGGTAATACCGATCTCTCATCCCGAACCGAACAGCAGGCGGCGGCCATCGAACAGACGGCGGCCAGCATGGAGCAGCTCACCGCGACGGTGAAGCAAAACGCCGATAACGCGCATCATGCGAGTAAACTTGCAGAAGATGCCTCCGGTAAGGCCAGCCGCGGGGGGCAAATGGTCTCCGGCGTGGTGAAAACCATGGGTAATATTTCCACCAGCTCGAAGAAGATCTCTGAAATTACCGCCGTGATTAACAGCATCGCGTTCCAGACCAATATTCTCGCGCTCAATGCGGCGGTCGAGGCGGCGCGTGCGGGTGAACAGGGACGCGGCTTTGCGGTCGTAGCGAGTGAAGTCCGCACCCTGGCAAGCCGCAGCGCGAACGCGGCGAAAGAGATTGAAAGCCTGATTAATGAATCGGTGTCGCTTATCGATCAGGGTTCCGGGGAGGTGGTTGCGGCGGGCAATACCATGAATGAGATCGTCGAGGCGGTTAAACGCGTCACCGATATTATGCTGGAGATTGCGGCCGCGTCTGATGAGCAGAGCCGCGGCATTGTTCAGGTGAGCCAGGCGATTTCCGAGATGGATAAGGTGACGCAGCAGAATGCCTCGCTGGTGGAAGAAGCCTCTGCGGCGGCGGCCTCGCTGGAAGAGCAGGGCGCGCGTCTGACGGAAGCCGTTGGCGCGTTTCGTCTCAACGGGGCGCGCGCAGGACGGACTACAGCCGCCGCAACCGCAGCAAAACCCGCGCCTTTAACCCCGGCGGCGGCCGTCTCAGGTGATAACTGGGAAACGTTCTGAGTAAGACAGACCCGCCCTCGCGGCGGGTTCTGCGTTCAGGATCAGAGAGGCATTGACTTACGAATGGCGCTTAACAGCGTTTGGGCGCCTTCAGAGAGCGGGGCATCTACCCGCGTCAGGATCCCAATGGGTTCTCCTGCGCCGGGTGAGGTTACCGGCAGCGCGGTGAGCACGCCGCGTCGCAGATCGTCCTTCACCGCGCCGGACGGCACAAACCACACGTAGTCATAATCCACCGTCAGCTGGCGCGAAAGAGACGCCGAGAGCGTTTCAATACACCCTGAAGGCAGCGTGCAGCCCTGCATTTGCAGCAACGCTTCCGCATTCTGACGCGGAACCGTTCCTTTCGGGGAAACTACCACCGGCCACTCCATTACGCGGCTTAATGTGACGGTATCCTGCAACAGGGGATGATTCGGACGCACGACCAGCTTCAGTGATTCCAGGAACAGCAGCTCGTAATTCAGGCCGCTCATCAGTTCCGGATCGGACATCCGGCCAATGCCCAGATCGAGCTCCCCTGACTTCAGGCCCGCCAGCAGCATGGTGTTATTCATGGTCGCGACCTGAAGCGTGGCGTGCTTTTGCTGGCGGTGGAACTGGCCGATCGCCGCAGGCAATATGCCCAGCGCCGCCGTTGGCAGTGCCCCCACGCGCACGATGTCGCGGGCCTGCTCTTCTTTACGGTTTAAGGCCTGACCGGCGGTATTGAGGGCATCAAGAACTTTAACGGCATGCGTCAGGAACTGTTCGCCTACGAGCGTAAGCTGAGCGCCCAGACGGCCGCGGTCGAACAGACGGGTTCCGGTAAGCTGTTCCAGTTCGTTCAGCGTTTTCGATAGTGCAGGCTGACTAAGGTTAAGGGTTTCAGCCGCTCGCCCCAGCGTTCCCTGTTGAGCGACGGCCACAAATGTATGCAAATGGCGCAAGCGTATGCGCTGACTGAACAGACCATTTTTTTCCATAGGCGATGTTAAAAACAGAGCGACGCGGGTGACAAGTTAAGTTGTTTGAATTTGATAACCTGATAGCAAAATATTTTTAACATTTGATCTGTTTGAGTTACAACTGTTTTTCGAAAACGCCCATGCTTTGACCACTCGTCTGCCTGGATCACAATTTGTAAATTCTTCCCAACGAAAAGAACGGGCTTCTCTACACTCCAGGTAGTATTCACTGGAGGCATGACATCATGGCGAACACCATCACGGCTGATGATATTCGGGAACACTTTTCGCAGGCTATGTCGGCGATGTACCAGCAGGAAGTTCCGCAGTACGGCACCTTGCTGGAACTGGTGGCGGACGTTAACCTGGCGGTTCTGGAAAATAACCCACTTTTACATGAACAACTGGCAAATGCAGACGAACTGGCGCGCCTGAATGTTGAACGTCACGGTGCGATCCGCGTTGGCACCGCGCAGGAGCTTTCCACCCTGCGCCGGATCTTCGCCATTATGGGCATGTACCCGGTCAGCTACTACGATCTCTCCCAGGCGGGCGTCCCCGTCCACTCGACGGCGTTTCGTCCGACTGACGATGCGGCGCTCTGCCGTAATCCGTTTCGCATTTTTACCTCGCTGCTGCGCCTGGAGCTGATTGAAAACGTTGCGCTGCGCGAAAGGGCGGCAGAGATCCTCTCCCGGCGCAACATCTTTACGCCGCGCTGCCTGGACCTGATCGACCTGCATGATGTACAGGGACACTTTACCGAGGCACAGGCGCGCGAATTTGTGCAGGAAGCCTTAGAAACCTTCCGCTGGCATCGCCATGCGACGGTCGATCAGGAAACCTATCTGGCGCTTAGTAACGAACATCGCCTGATAGCCGACGTGGTCTGTTTCCCGGGGTGCCATATCAACCATCTCACGCCGCGCACGCTGGATATCGACCGGGTACAGGAGCTGATGCCGAAGTACGGCATTGAGCCGAAAATCCTGATTGAAGGCCCGCCACGCCGCGAGGTGCCGATCCTCCTGCGCCAGACCAGCTTTAAGGCGCTGGAAGAGCCGGTGCTTTTCGCGGGAGAACACAAGGGTACGCATACCGCGCGTTTCGGTGAGATTGAGCAGCGGGGCGTGGCCCTTACGCCGAAAGGGCGCGAGCTGTACGACCGTCTGTTAAATCAGGCCGGGACCGGCAAAGACAACCTGACCCATCAGCTTCACCTGCGCGAGATCTTCAGCACCTTCCCGGACAGCGAAATGTTCCTGCGCCGTCAGGGGCTGGCTTATTTCCGCTACCGTCTGACTCCGACAGGTGAGGCGCATCGCCACGCGTTTCGTCCCGGCGACGATCCGCAGCCGCTGATCGAACGCGGCTGGGTTGTGGCGCAGCCGATCACCTATGAGGATTTTCTGCCCGTCAGCGCGGCGGGGATTTTCCAGTCGAATCTTGGCAATGAAACGCAGGCGCGCAGCCACGGCAATGCCAGCCGCAATGCCTTCGAAGCCGCGCTCGGCTGTGCGGTGTACGACGAGTTTACGCTTTACGAGGAGGCGGAAGCGCGCAGCAAACAGCGTTGCGGTTTGCTCTGAAACCGTTACTCTGCAGGGGTGTGATGGAAAAAGAAGGTTGGTATGGAAAATCCCTCCGCCCCTGTGGTTGAAACGCGCCAGGGCGCACTAATTGGTTCTACTGAAGGCGATACCCATGTGTGGTGTGGCATTCCTTATGCGGCACCGCCGGTTGGCCCGTGGCGCTGGCGCTCCCCACGCCCCCCTGCACGCTGGGATGGCGTGCGTCCGGCGACGGCATTCTCCGCCTCCAGCTGGCAGAGCAGCGAAAGCTGTCAGGAGTTGGGCGGCGGCGATCCTGGCCAGTTCTCTGAAGACTGCCTGTACCTTAACGTCTGGTCGCCAGTCGTACGCGCCGATCCGCTTCCGGTGATGGTCTGGCTGCACGGCGGAGGATTTACACTCGGCGCTGGCGGTCTGCCTCCGTATAACGGCAGGGCACTGGCGAAGCGCGGTACGGTGGTGGTGACAATTAATTACCGTCTCGGCCACCT
>NZ_JABMCU010000020.1:0-33314 GCF_013179605.1 Enterobacter sp. CM29
CAGACCGCGTTCGCAAATCTCTTCGAACTCTTCGCGGTTGTAGGCGATACCGCCGCCGGTGCCGCCCATGGTGAATGATGGACGGATGATGCACGGATAGCCCACGTCAGCCGCGACGGCCAGCGCTTCTTCCATGTTGTGTGCGATACCGGAACGCGCGGTGTCGAGGCCAATTTTTTTCATTGCCACGTCGAAGCGACGACGGTCTTCTGCTTTATCAATCGCGTCGGCGGTTGCACCAATCATGGTCACGCCGAACTCTTCCAGCACGCCCTGACGCTCCAGCTCCAGTGCACAGTTCAGCGCCGTCTGGCCACCCATGGTCGGCAGCACCGCATCCGGACGCTCTTTCTCGATAATTTTGCGTACCACTTCCCAGTGAATCGGCTCAATGTAGGTCGCATCTGCCATTTCCGGGTCGGTCATGATAGTGGCCGGGTTTGAGTTTACCAGGATGACGCGGTAACCCTCTTCACGCAGGGCTTTACACGCCTGCGCACCGGAGTAGTCAAATTCGCAGGCCTGGCCGATCACGATCGGGCCAGCGCCAAGGATCAGGATGCTTTTTATGTCTGTACGTTTTGGCATGGTCTTCTCAGCTCCTGATTATTTAGCAGTCTTACGGTATTGCTCGATAAGTTCGATGAAGTGATCGAACAGCGGCGCGGCATCGTGTGGGCCCGGGCTGGCTTCAGGGTGGCCCTGGAAGCTGAACGCAGGCTTATCGGTGCGATGGATACCCTGCAAGGTACCATCGAACAGTGACTTATGCGTCACGCGCAGGTTAGCTGGCATCGTCGCTTCATCCACAGCGAAGCCGTGGTTCTGCGCGGTGATCATTACCGTGTTGTTGTCGATATCTTTCACCGGGTGGTTACCACCATGGTGGCCGAACTTCATCTTGACGGTGTTCGCTCCGCTCGCCAGCGCCAGCAGCTGATGGCCGAGACAGATGCCGAATACCGGGATATCGGTTTCAAGGAAGGACTTAATGGCGTCGATAGCGTAGTCGCACGGCGCCGGGTCGCCAGGACCGTTAGAGAGGAAGATGCCGTCCGGGTTCATCTTCAGAACATCTTCCGCAGACGTTTGTGCCGGGACGACCGTCAGGCGGCAGCCACGGTCAACCAGCATACGCAGGATGTTGCGCTTGGCACCAAAATCGTAGGCCACCACGTGGAACGGCAGCTCGCTTTCCGGTTTCGCTTCCGGCAGGTCGCCTTCCAGCGTCCAGCTTCCCTGCGTCCAGCTGTAGGCTTCTGTGGTAGTCACTTCTTTCGCCAGGTCCATCCCGTTCAGGCCCGGGAAGGCTTTCGCTTTTTCCAGCGCCAGCGCCGCATCGAGGTTGTCCCCTGCGATGATGCAGCCATTTTGTGCACCCTTCTCGCGCAGCAGACGCGTCAGCTTACGGGTATCAATATCGGCAATCGCCACAATGTTATGGCGCTTCAGGTAAGAAGAGAGGTCTTCGGTGTTGCGGAAGTTGCTGGCAATCAGCGGCAGGTCGCGAATGACCAGGCCTTGTGCATGTACCTGAGAGGATTCTTCGTCAGCCGCATTGGTGCCGACATTGCCGATATGAGGATAAGTAAGAGTAACGATTTGGCGAGAATAGGAAGGATCAGTGAGGATTTCTTGATAACCGGTCATTGAAGTATTGAAAACGACTTCCCCAACCGCCGAACCCGTTGCCCCTATGGCCCGACCGATAAACTGGGTTCCGTCTTCCAGAACCAATAGCGCTGACTTAATCAAAACACCCTCCAGAGAATATTCACTCACTTTATTTGCATATTAATTCATAACCATGTCATGGATCAATGCAAATGTGTTGCCAGCGGATTTTTGGCAAACGGCGGCATTCTGGGGATTTGCCATGTAAAAGTCAACTTAAAACGGGGATTTTGTTTATTCTTTTGCAGGCCTGATGGCTTGATTTCAAATTAAGCGGCAAAAAGATCAACTAAATCACTGTGGAAACCGCTTGCGCAGGCAGTTTAAAAGAAACAATCGTCTTGCGGGAATAAAAAGTGGACCAGATGGTCAAAATTTACAGTACAGCAACATAAAATAGCATGAAAACACTTACTTTAAATGATTTAAATGCAATAATCCTTTGAAATAGATAAAATAAAAGGGCAATAAAATATTGCCCTATGCAATCAAACAGTTACGACTGCAATAACCACATCACGATGGGTAATAACACTTACAAATTGTTGAGTTCGAGCACATCTCGCATATCAAAAAGACCATTTGGCTTACCTTTTAGCCACAGTGCAGAGCGTACCGCCCCGTTTGCAAACGTCATGCGGCTGGATGCTTTATGTGTGATTTCGACCCTTTCACCAATATCGGCGAACATAGCGGTATGTTCGCCGACGATATCACCCGCGCGAACGGTGGCAAAACCAATGGTGCCAGGCACGCGCTCGCCAGTGTGACCTTCGCGAGAATAGACCGCGATGTCTTTCAAATCTTTATCCATTGCATAAGCAATCGCTTCGCCCATCGCCAGCGCCGTGCCAGATGGGGCATCGACTTTATGGCGGTGGTGCGCTTCAATAATCTCAATGTCGGTATAGTCGCCCATCACCTTCGCTGCCTTTTCCAGCAGTTTCAGCATAACGTTAACGCCTACGCTAAAGTTCGCGGCGAAGACAATTGCAATGTCGGCGGCTGCTTCCTGAATGGCCTGTTTACCGGCATCATCGAAACCGGTGGTGCCAATCACCATCCCTTTACCGTGCTGGCGGCAAAACGCCAGGTGAGTCAAAGTGCCTTCCGGACGGGTAAAGTCGATGAACACGTCAAAGTCTTCTTTCACCGCCTCCAGGTTGCTCTGCACGGTAACGCCTGTCTTGCCCGCGCCTGCCAGCTCGCCTGCATCGGAGCCCAGCAGGGATGAACCTTCACGCTCCAGCGCCGCGCCAAGTGCCACGCCATCCATCTGTAGTGCCGCCTGAATCAGCTGGCGACCCATACGTCCACCCGCGCCCGCAATGGCGACACGGATCTGTGCATCATGCATAGTTATTCTCTTACGTTAAAATGATGTAAACCGTTTTCAGATTAACCAGCCTTCGCTAAGGCTGCCAACTGAAAACACCAATAATTAGAATTTAACGTGAAACCGACTCAGATATCAGTAAAAGACATGATTTTGTCGTCACGATAAGATACGAAGCAAAAAAAAGGCCAGCACAGAAGGTGCTGGCCTTTCATCAGAAAAGAAATTATTCCACTTCGCGGGCGTCGATTCGCAGCTCTTTCGGCACTTCAAAGACAATGTTCTCTTCACGGCCTTCCAGCGGCACCGCTTCGCCACCACCCAGCTCTTGCAGGCGGGCAATGACGTTTTGCACCAGAATATCCGGCGCTGAAGCACCTGCGGTAACACCGACGCAGGCCGCGTTTTTCACCCACGCTTCCTGAATGTCCGTTGCGTCGTCGATCAGAAACGCCGCTTTCCCCATACGCTGCGCCAGTTCGGCCAGACGGTTAGAGTTAGAGGAGTTTTTTGAACCGACCACCAGCACCACGTCCGCCTGTTCAGCCAACGCGCGCACGGCTTCCTGACGGTTGGTGGTTGCGTAGCAGATATCATCTTTGCGCGGCCCGACGATTTTTGGGAAGCGCTGGCGCAGGGCGTCAATCACGTCTGAGGTGTCGTCCACGGAAAGCGTCGTCTGGGTCATAAACGACAGACGCGCTTCGTTTTTCACATTCAGCGTAAAAACGTCTTCCGGCGACTCAACCAGATACATGCCCCCTTCCGGGTTGCTGTACTGACCCATGGTGCCTTCAACTTCCGGGTGACCGGCATGGCCAATCAGAATCGACTCTTCACCACGACGGCTTGCACGCGCCACTTCCATATGCACCTTGGTCACTAACGGACAGGTGGCATCGAATACGGTCAGATCGCGGCTTTTGGCTTCGTTACGTACGGCCTGGGATACGCCGTGCGCGGAGAAGATGAGGATTGCGCCGTCCGGCACTTCGCTGATCTGCTCGATAAAAATCGCACCGCGCTCGCGCAGGCTGTCGACCACGTAGCGGTTGTGCACCACTTCGTGACGCACGTAAATCGGCGCGCCGTAAATCTCCAGCGCATTTTCAACAATGCTGATAGCGCGGTCTACACCAGCGCAAAAACCGCGCGGGTTAGCCAACAGGATCTGCATTTCAGTCCTCCAGCGCCGGATCGATCTCCAGCACTTCTACATCAAAATGAACGGTACGCCCGGCAAGCGGATGGTTGAAGTCAACGGTGATGGAATCCCCGTTGATTTCGCGGATCACGCCAGGCATTTCGCTGCCGTCCATAGCGGTAAAGAGCATAATCGCCCCGATCTCCGGTTCACCCGCATCCATAAACTCACGGCGCGAGAAGTACTGAATCAGATCCGGGCTTGGCACACCGAATGCCGCATCCGGCTCCAGTGAGAACGCTTTTTTCTCACCCTCTTTCAGCCCGAGAAGCTGTTGTTCGAGGCCTTCAGACAGGGAGGTGTCGCCCAGACGAAACAGCGCCGGTTTGCCATTGTTGCGGGTGGACTCGGCCGTGGAGCCGTCATCCAGCTTCAGCGTGAAATGAACGAGAACCGCGCTGTTGCTCTGTACGGATTTAGACATGCAAATTGCTCGCTTGTTTTGGGTCACCTGTTGCCCGGTGGCGCTACGCTTACCGGGCCTACGGGGGCCACAAATTCTGTAGGCCGGGATCGCTACGCGTCACCCGGCTGGTTTTGTTACGCCTGCTCTTTCGCGGCCGGTTTAGGCAAGAAGCCTTCCAGCACGATTAACGCTGCACCAACGCATATTGCGCTATCGGCGAGGTTAAAGGTCGCAAAGTGCCAGTCGCCGACGTAGAAGTCGATCATATCGACTACAAAGCCGTGCCACAGGCGGTCAAACAGGTTACCCAGTGCGCCACCAATGATCAGCGCGTAGGCGATGTTATTCAGCTTTTGCGTGGCCTTCGAGCGGTACATCAGCACCGCGAGCACGACGCAGATACCCATTGCGATACCTGCGAAGAACCAACGCTGCCAGCCACCGCTGTCGGCAAGGAAACTAAACGCCGCGCCGTAGTTGCGGGCGTAGTGCAGGTTAAGCGACGGGAACAGCGGGACCGTATCCCCCAGAGCGAAATTCTGGAGGATCAGGAACTTGCTGCCCAAATCAATAATCAGCACCACTACCACCAGCCACAGCCAGCGCAGTCCTGTTGAACAGAGAGTTTTACTCATCAGGCAAACTTACGTTTTTCGCCGTCGCCGGCGACGTTGCTTACACAGCGTCCGCAGATGTCTGCGTGTTCCGCCACCTGGCCGACATCGGTAGTGTAATGCCAGCAACGCGGGCATTTTTCACCATCGGCTTTGCTCAGTGCGACCTTCAGTCCTTTGAGCAGTTCGCTCTGCTGAGCATCAGCAGATGCCTCGGCATAATCCGCAACTTTCGCACCGGAGGTCAACAGGACAAATCGTAATTCATCGCCCAGCGCGGTCAGCTTCGCGGCCAGCTCAGGCTCTGCGTACAGGGTCACCGTCGCTTCCAGAGAGCCACCGACTTTCTTGTCAGCGCGCGCCTGCTCGATAACCTTGTTCACTTCGCCACGTACTTTCAGCAGCTCGTCCCAGTAGGCGTCGTTCATTGCTTCAGTGCTGGAGAGGTCGAACAGACCTTCGTACCACTCGCCGGTGAAGACATACTTCTCACGGTCGCCCGGCAGGTAACCCCAGATTTCATCTGCGGTGAAGGACATGATCGGCGCCATCCAGCGTACCAGCGCCTCTGCGATGTGGAACAGCGCGGTCTGGCAGCTACGACGCGCCACGCTGTCCGCTTTCGCGGTGTACTGGCGGTCTTTGATGATGTCGAGATAGAACGACCCCATCTCAATGGAGCAGAAGCGCATAAGGCGCTGCACCACTTCGTGGAAGTCGTAAGACTCATAGGCTTTCAGAATATCTTCCTGTGCCGCTTTCGCGCAGCCTACCGCCCAGCGATCGAGCACCACCATCTCTTCCGGCCTCACCATGTCTTTTACCGGATCAAACCCGTTCAGGTTCGCCAGCAGGAAGCGCGCAGTGTTACGGATACGACGATAGCTGTCAGCAGCACGTTTCAGGATCTCGTCAGACACCGCCATTTCGCCCGTGTAGTCGGTGGATGCCACCCACAGGCGTAGAATATCCGCGCCCAGCTTGTTCATCACGTCCTGCGGAGAAACGGTGTTACCGATGGATTTGGACATCTTACGGCCCTGACCATCCACGGTGAAGCCGTGGGTCAGTACCTGGCGGTAAGGTGCTTTGCCCTTCATGGCGGTGGAGATCATCAGGGATGACATGAACCAGCCGCGGTGTTGGTCGGAGCCTTCCAGATACATGTCGGCAGCGTGACCGGCGAACTCAGGGCGCACGTCAACCACGGAGGAGTGGGTAGACCCGGAGTCGAACCACACGTCCAGGGTATCCGGCACTTTCTCGTAGTTGTCCGCGTCAGCGCCCAGGATGTCACGGGAATCGAGATCCCACCACGCCTGAATGCCGTCAACTTCAACGCGCTTCGCCACCTCTTCCATCAGTTCCAGGGTGTTCGGGTGCAGTTCCTGCGTCTCTTTATGCACGAACAGCGACATCGGCACGCCCCATGTGCGCTGACGGGAGATACACCAGTCAGGACGGTTAGCCACCATGGATTCGATACGCGCCTGGCCCCAGTCCGGGATCCACTGCACGCCTTTGATCTCTTTCAGAGACTGCTCGCGCAGGCCTTTCTGGTCCATGCTGACGAACCACTGCGGGGTCGCACGGAAGATAATCGGGGTCTTATGGCGCCAGCAGCACGGATAGCTGTGCTGCATTTTCTCAACGTGCAGCAGCGCGCCGCTGGTGCGAAGCATGTCAACGATGATGTCGTTGGCTTTAAAGACGTTGATACCGTCCAGCGCCGGGTAGGTGCCAGGCAGGTAAGAGCCATCCGGACCGACCGGGTTGGCGATTTCCAGACCGTATTTCAGGCTGATGTTGTAGTCGTCAGGACCGTGGCCGCCGGCGGTATGCACCGCACCGGTACCGGCGTCCAGCGTGACGTGGTCGCCCAGGATCGCCGGAACGTCGAAGTCCAGGAACGGGTGTTTGAAGCGCATCAGCTCCAGCGCGTCGCCTTTTACGGTACCCAGCACGCTGTAATCAGTGATGTTCGCGCGTTTAAGCACGCTTTCAACCAGATCTTTTGCCAGGATAACCGCGCGACCATCAATTTGTACCAGCGCGTACTCAAACTCACCGGACAGGGAAATGGCACGGTTGGCTGGTAACGTCCACGGGGTGGTGGTCCAGATAACCAGCGAGACTGGACCGCTTACGCCTGGCAGGCCAAATTTAGCTTTGATCGCATCCTGATCGACCGCTTCGAACGCCACGTCGATAGAAGGCGAGGTTTTGTCATAATACTCTACTTCCGCTTCTGCCAGCGCAGAACGGCAGTCCACGCACCAGTGCACCGGCTTAGCGCCTTTATGCAGGTGACCGTTGCCGATGATTTTACCCAGCGCACGGATAATGTTGGCTTCGGTTTTGAAGTCCATGGTCAGGTACGGGTGCGACCAGTCGCCCAGCACGCCCAGACGGATGAAGTCAGCGCGCTGACCGTCAACCTGGGTGGCAGCGTATTCGCGGCATTTCGCGCGGAACTCTGCGGCGGTGAACTTCTCACCTGGCTTACCGTACTCTTGCTCCACTTTCAGCTCGATTGGCAGACCATGGCAGTCCCAGCCCGGAACATAAGGCGAGTCATATCCCGCGAGTCCTTTGGACTTCACGATAATGTCTTTCAGAATCTTGTTTACAGAGTGACCAATATGAATGCTGCCATTCGCATAGGGAGGGCCATCATGCAGAATGAAGGTTTTTTTGCCTTTTTTGGCTGCACGAATGATGCCGTACAGGTCATCATCAGTCCAACGCGCCAGCATTCCCGGTTCGCGCTTGGCGAGATCGCCGCGCATCGGGAACCCTGTTTCCGGCAAATTCAGGGTTGATTTATAGTCACTCATCAGATTCTCGGTTCCGTATTTATCACGTAGGCAGTTAAGCCGGTTCTAAAGCCCAAAAAACTCGCGGGCCGTTAATTCATCTCGCGCGATTTGCGCCTTAAGTTCATCCAGCGAAGCGAATCGCTGTTCATTGCGTATTTTTTTACGCAGTATCACATCTATATGGCGACCGTAGAGGTCCATTACAACGTCCAGCAGGTGTACTTCTAACTGTTGACGCACACCGGAAACCGTTGGACGTGTACCAATGTTGGCAACACCGTAGAAAGGCTTCTCACCCAGTCCTGCCACTTCCACCGCATAGACCCCTTTAACCGGGGAGACCTGACGACGCAGCGGTATATTCGCCGTCGGAAAACCTATCGTGCGGCCCAGCGCATCGCCATGGACCACACGACCTGAAATTGTGAACGGATGACCCAGCAGCGTTTCTGCCGTGTCCAGTTCATCGTTCGCCAGAGCCTGACGTACCGCCGTGCTGCTGACGCGCACCCCGCCCTCACAGAAGGTCATCGTACTGGTGACGTCAAACCCGTACTCCAGGCCAGCCTTCTGTAATAACAAGAAATCGCCCTGACGACCAGCGCCAAAGCGGAAATCATCGCCCACGGCGAGAAACTGCACGCCAAGCTGCCTGACCAACAGATCGCTGACAAAGTTTTGTGCGGTCAGCGCGGCAAACCGACGGTCGAAGCGTACGCACAGGACGTAGTCCACGCCGGACTCCGCCAGGTAGCGTAACTTCTCACGCAGACGCGTCAGCCGCGCGGGGGATTTCTCGCCGGCAAACAGCTCCAGCGGCTGCGGTTCGAAAATCATCACCACAACGGGCAGGCCACGCGCCTCCCCTTCTTTACGCAATCCCTGCAACAGCGCCTGATGCCCACGATGCACGCCGTCAAAATTACCAATGGTCAGCACGCACCCGTGCGGGGCTTGACTGAGATTATGTATGCCGCGTATCAGCTTCATGACTGGCTCAAAACAGTGAAAATCGCCAAAGTATACCTTGTACGGCGGTTAAGGTTAACCGGCGATTGTTCACGCGAAACAGAAAGCCGTATGATTTCATCAGGCTGACCTTTCACAGCAAAAAAATCTGCCCGAGAACTGCGATTTTTATCCCGAAAGGCTGTATTCACGAAAGACAAGCTGGTAGAATCCTGCGCCATCACTACGTAACGTAGCGTCGCTCATTAACGGCGCTTATTTGCACAAATCCATTGACAAAAGAAGGCAAAGAGGGCATATTCCTCGGCCTTTGAATTGTCCACATAGAACATATTTGGGAGTTGGACTTGGCTAATATCAAATCAGCTAAGAAACGTGCCGTTCAGTCTGAAAAGGCTCGTAAGCACAACGCAAGCCGTCGCTCTATGATGCGTACTTTCATCAAGAAAGTATACGCAGCAATCGAAGCAGGCGACAAAGCTGCAGCGCAGAACGCATTTAACGAAATGCAACCAATCGTGGATCGTCAGGCTGCTAAAGGTCTGATCCACAAAAACAAAGCAGCGCGTCATAAAGCAAACCTGACCGCGCAGATCAACAAACTGGCTTAATCGCTACTTGTTGTTGCTTGTTTGAAAGAACCCGCTTAACGCGGGTTTTTTTATGTCTTCAGATTGCCGGCGGCGTAAACAGCGCCGAGTAGTCGCGGTTGCAGATTCGCTGCACCGCCGGGTGCTGAATCATCCTTTCGGCGAATATGGCGTGATACTCTTCCATCACGTTATCCACCCTGCCAATCTCGGTAATCTTGTCGTCTGAATAGAGATCGTGCGCGTACAGCGTCGGGGCAACGAAGATAGCGTTGTGCGCCTCGCCAAAAGCCTTCATCAAAGCCGCATCGTCGAACTCACCGAGGATCTCCACGTTCAGCCCCTGCGAGTTAAACCAGTTCAGCAGCTTACGTCCGAGCATAGACCGCCTACCCGGCACCAGCAGGCGGCGCTCTTCCAGGCAAGCAGGAAACGGTTTTTCCGGCGGCGGATTAATGCACCAGAAACTGACGCCGCATTCGCCAATTTTCACCGAGAACAAGCCTTCCTGCTGCGTGGAGTCGATTGGGCAGTCCGAGATAATCATATCCAGCTTATGCTGGCTCAGCTGTTCCAGCAGCATCTCGTGAGTGGACTCAAAGCAGCGTAAATGAATCTGTTCATCTTCCACCACCGCCGCATCCAGCACACCGCTTACCAGCCGTTTGGACAACGCATCCGCCACGCCCACGTCAAAGAGCAGGTTCGACTCTTTGCGATAGTTAACGATATCCAGCATCTCCTGGCTCAGGGTGAACATCTTGTCCGCATAGCGGAACACCAGTTCGCCCAGCTCGCTCGGCTCAATGCCACGTCCTTTCCGCTTAAAAAGCTTGCCCTGTAAGCGCTCTTCCAGGGCTTTGATTTGCCCGGTAATAGTTTGTGGTGTCAGGTAGAGCGCCTCTGCCGCTCCCACGACCGAGCCCTGCTTGTAGACATGCCAGAAGTAATAGAGATGGTTATAGTTCAAATGAGACATCACGTTTTCACTCCCTGATAGTTTATCGGGAGAAGGCTTCCCTTCTCCCGGTTTCCTGTTATGCCTGGACAGCCTGTCCGGACAACTTCACCTTCAACAAGGTATAACCAATAACCGCGGCCAGTAACGACCCGATAAGAATGCCGAGTTTCGCCCAGACGATAAGCTCAGGCGCGCTGGTGCCAAACGCCAGCGTCGAGATAAAGATCGACATGGTGAATCCAATACCGCACAGCACGCCGATGGCCATAATCTGACTAAAGGTGGTTCCATTTGGCAATGACGCCAGCTTCAGCTTCAGCGCCAGCCAGCAGAACAGGCTGATACCCAGCGGCTTACCGATAAACAAACCAGCGATGATACCCAGCGGCAGCACAGAGGTGAGTCCGTCCAGGGTAACACCGGCCAGGGAAACACCCGCGTTGGCAAATGCAAACAGCGGCAGGATCATAAAGCCCACCCACGGATGAAGCACATGCTCCAGCTGTCTGGCAGGCGATTTGCCGTCCTGCTCCTTCAGCGGAATAAAGAAGCCAACGATGACGCCCGCCAGCGTGGCATGCACGCCAGACTTCAGCACCGCCGTCCACAGCACCATCCCCACCAGAATATAAATACCCGTGCGTCGGACGTTGAAGACGTTCAGCAACGCCAGCACCGCAATAGCCACGGCCGCCACGCTCAGCGACAGAACCGACAGATCGCTGGTGTAGAACAGCGCGATAATCACGATAGCGCCCAGGTCATCGATAATCGCCAGCGCCATCAGGAAAATTTTCAGTGCTACCGGGACGCGGCTACCGAGCAAGGCTAAGACCCCGAGCGCAAACGCGATATCCGTTGCGGCCGGGATCGCCCAGCCGTCACGCGCAACCGGATCCTGCCACGCAAACGCGAGAAAGAGCAACGCGGGAACGATCATCCCGCCAATCGCCGCGATCACCGGAAACGCCGCGCGCTGACGGCTGGCAAGAGAACCGATCACCAGCTCACGTTTGACCTCCAGGCCTACCAGCAGGAAGAACACCGCCATCAGCGCATCGTTGATCCACAGCAGCATGTTCTTGTTAATTTCCAGCGCCCCGACCTTCAGCTCGACGGGGGTTTCCAGAAATGCGTGATAGAGATCGCGCGTCATGCCCATATTGGCGAGCAGCATGGCGGCTGCAGCAGCAATAATCAGGATGACGCCGCCGGATGCCTCACTGCTAAAGAAACGGTGTAGTAATTTCACGTTTAAACTCTCTTTTACAACAATACCTCGGTAAAACCATAATATCAGCGCAAACAGATCGGTAAAAACAGATTAATATTGGTTATAGATTCAGTTTAACCGAGGAATAACGCTATAAAGCAAAAAGCCCGGAATCGCTTCCGGGCTTTAAAGGATAGTAACCAGCTGGCAGGTTAGCGGGTTAAATCGTCGAAGAATTTTTTGACGCCATCGAAGAAGCTTTTGGAGCGCGGGCTGTTTTTCTCACCCGTCGGGCCACCAAAACTCTCCTGAAGCTCTTTCAGCAGCTGTTTCTGCTTGTCGTTCAGGCCGACCGGCGTTTCAACGACCACGCGGCATAACAGGTCACCCTGCGCGCCACCGCGAACGGATTTAACGCCTTTGCCGCGCATGCGGAACAGCTTCCCGGTCTGGGTTTCGCCAGGGATTTTCAGGTTAACGCGACCGTCCAGGGTCGGCACTTCGATTTCGCCGCCCAGCGCCGCCATCGCAAAGTTGATCGGCACTTCACAGTACAGGTTGTTACCTTCACGCTCGAAGATGGCGTGCTGCTTCACCTGAACCTGAACGTACAGATCGCCTGCTGGCGCGCCATGCTCGCCCGCTTCCCCCTCACCTGCCAGACGGATGCGGTCGCCCGTATCCACGCCTGCCGGGATCTTAACGGACAGCGTTTTGGTTTTCTCCACGCGACCGTGACCGTGGCATTTGGTGCACGGATCTTTAATCAGCGTACCGCGACCATGACAATGCGGACAGGCCTGCTGCACCGCGAAGAAGCCCTGGCGCATCTGCACCTGACCGGAACCGTGACAGGTTGGACAGGTCTGTGGCTGAGTCCCCGCTTTCGCGCCGCTGCCGTGGCAAACGTCACACTCTTCCAGCGTCGGGATACGGATCTCTTTGGTTACGCCACGAACCGCTTCTTCCAGCGTCAGGTCCATGTTATAGCGCAGATCTGCGCCGCGCGCCGCGCGCTGACGACCACGACCGCCGCCGAAGATATCGCCAAATACATCGCCAAAGATGTCGCTGAAATCAGCGCCGCCGCCGAAGCCGCCGCCACCAAATCCACCGCCGCCCATGCCGCCCTGTTCAAAGGCCGCGTGACCATACTGGTCATAAGCCGCACGTTTTTGTGCATCGGTCAGGACTTCGTAGGCTTCTTTAATCTCTTTAAATTTGGCTTCAGCCTCTTTGTCACCCTGATTACGGTCAGGGTGGAATTTCATGGCCAGGCGCTTATATGCCTTTTTGATTTCACGCTCTTCCGCAGTTTTCGGAACGCCTAAAATCTCGTAATAGTCTTGCTTTGCCATTGGTTTTTTTAAGCCCCTTAACATGCGAGCACGGGCGTGGAGAATACTCCTACGCCCGTGCCGATTAATTACCCTGCATCAGGGCGATTATTTTTTATCTTTCACTTCTTCGAACTCAGCGTCGACAACATCGTCGTCTTTCGCGTTGTTCTGAGAAGCATCAGCGCCCGCCTGCTGCTGTGCGTGCTGCTGCTGAGCGATTTCCATCAGCTTCTGAGAAACCTGTGCCAGCTCCTGCATCTTCGCTTCAATGTCCGCTTTGTCTTCGCCTTTCAGAGACGTTTCCAGCGCGCTCAGTGCAGTTTCGATCGCAGTTTTGTCTTCCGCTGGCAGTTTATCGCCCGCTTCTTCAACCTGCTTACGGGTGCTGTGCAGCAGATGGTCACCCTGGTTACGGGTCTGAACCAGCTCTTCGAACTTACGGTCGGATTCCGCGTTAGCTTCGGCATCACGAACCATTTTTTCGATTTCCGCTTCGTTCAGGCCAGAAGATGCCTTGATGGTGATCTTCTGCTCTTTACCGCTGTTTTTGTCTTTCGCAGACACGTGCAGGATACCGTCAGCATCGATGTCGAAGGTGACTTCGATCTGTGGCATGCCGCGTGGTGCCGGGTTAATACCGTCCAGGTTGAACTGACCCAGAGATTTGTTATCCGCCGCACGCTTACGCTCACCCTGAATCACATGGATGGTTACCGCAGACTGGTTGTCTTCAGCGGTAGAGAACACCTGGCTGTGTTTCGTCGGGATAGTAGTGTTTTTGTTGATGAGCGGAGTCATCACGCCACCCATGGTTTCGATACCCAGTGACAGCGGAGTAACATCCAGCAGCAGTACGTCTTTCACTTCACCCGTCAGAACACCACCCTGAACCGCAGCACCGATAGCAACCGCTTCGTCCGGGTTCACGTCTTTACGTGGCTCTTTACCAAAGAATTCAGCAACTTTCTTCTGAACCATTGGCATACGAGTCTGACCACCTACCAGGATAACGTCCTGAATATCAGACACGGACAGGCCAGCGTCCTGCAATGCAACTTTCAGTGGCTCGATAGAACGGTTCACCAGGTCTTCTACCAGGCTTTCCAGTTTCGCACGGGTCACTTTGATGTTCATGTGTTTTGGACCGGTCGCGTCTGCGGTGATGTACGGCAGGTTCACATCGGTCTGCTGAGCGGAAGACAGTTCGATCTTCGCTTTCTCAGCCGCTTCTTTCAGGCGCTGCATGGCCAGCGGGTCGTTACGCAGGTCAATGCCCTGATCTTTCTTAAACTCGTCAACGAGGTAGTTGATCAGACGGGTATCGAAGTCTTCACCACCCAGGTGGGTATCACCATTGGTTGCCAGAACTTCGAAGGTTTTTTCGCCGTCAACGTCGTCGATTTCGATAATAGAGATATCGAAGGTACCACCACCCAGGTCGTAAACCGCGATAGTACGGTTACCAACTTCTTTATCCAGACCGTAAGCCAGCGCAGCTGCGGTTGGTTCGTTGATGATACGTTTTACTTCCAGACCTGCGATACGGCCAGCATCTTTGGTTGCCTGACGCTGAGCATCGTTGAAGTAAGCAGGTACGGTGATAACAGCTTCAGTTACCGGTTCACCCAGGTAATCTTCTGCGGTTTTCTTCATTTTCTTCAGCACTTCAGCAGAGATCTGCGGAGGTGCAGTTTTGGTGCCTTTCACATCAAGCCATGCATCGCCGTTATCGGCTGCGATGATTTTGTAAGGCATGATGGAAACGTCACGCTGAACTTCTTCGTCCTGGAAGCGGCGGCCAATCAGGCGTTTGATCGCAAACAGGGTGTTTTGCGGGTTTGTCACTGCCTGACGTTTAGCCGGCTGACCAACCAGAGTTTCACCATCCTGGGTATAAGCAATGATAGAAGGCGTGGTGCGATCGCCCTCGGCGTTCTCCAGCACACGTGCAGTAGTGCCATCCATAATCGCTACACAAGAGTTGGTAGTACCCAGGTCGATACCAATAATTTTACCCATCTAAACGTCTCCACTAAAAATTCAGTCAACATGTGGTTGTGTACCTGTAATAAGGGCAGAACGTGCTTTTTCAACTGCCCAGATTTGATTTTTTTCAGGTCCACACACTGCGGTTGCTTACAAGATGGGGTCACAACGGCATCCATCAAGGGGGAAGGATAAAAAATTTTTTAATTTCACCCCGATGAGATCATAGACGGCGCCGATGCCGCCCATTATGATGCCGCGCCCCGTCAGGGAGAACTGGCGCGGGTTTAACCATTTCACCATATTAATGATGATTTTTTTGAGGACTTATGGGCAACACTAAGTTGGCTAATCCGGCTCCGCTGGGCCTGATGGGTTTTGGCATGACCACCATTCTGCTGAACCTGCACAACATCGGGATGTTCCCGATGGACGGCGTAATCCTGGCGATGGGCATTTTTTACGGCGGTATCGCGCAAATTTTCGCGGGCCTGCTGGAATATAAGAAAGGCAATACCTTCGGCTTAACCGCCTTTACCTCTTACGGTTCGTTCTGGCTGACGCTGGTCGCCATTCTGCTGATGCCTAAAATGGGCCTGGCAGATGCTTCAAACGCCCATTTCCTGGGCGTGTACCTGGGACTGTGGGGCGTGTTCACCCTGTTCATGTTCTTCGGCACCCTGAAGGCGAACCGCGCGCTGCAATTCGTCTTCCTGAGCCTGACCGTGCTGTTCGCTCTGCTTGCCGCGGGTCACCTGGCGGATAACGAAGGCATCGTTCACGTTGCCGGCTGGGTCGGTCTGGTGTGCGGCGCAAGCGCTATCTACCTGGCAATGGGTGAAGTGCTGAACGAGCAGTTCGGCCGCACCGTATTACCGATTGGTGAAAAACACTGATCCCTCTGTCGTGCCCGCGTCGCGGGCACGACATCCCTCTGACTGGCGAAGCCACATCCCCAATACCAGCCCCATCAGCGATAACGCCAGCACGTACCATGCAGGTGCAAGGGGTGACAGCCCCATCAACACCGTGACCACAATCGGGGTCAGCCCACCGAAAATGGCATACGAGACGTTATAAGAGAAAGAGATGCCGGTGAAGCGTACCTCCGGCGGGAAGGCGCGGACCATTACGTACGGTACGGCGCCAACGACGCCCACGCACAGCCCGACGATGCCGTACAGCAGGAACAACTGTTCAGGATGGCTGCCCGCAAGATGGTAGAATGCCCAGCTCGACGCGGCCAGCAGCAGGCTGCCGACAATAAAGGTCACGCTGGCACCGAAACGATCCGCCGCCAGTCCCGCGGCCAGACAGCCAAAGCAGAGCATAATTGTCGCGATACTGTTCGCCTGTAACGTCACAGCAGGCGCAAAACCGTACTGTTTTTGCAGCCAGACCGGCGACATCAAAATGACCACCACGATACCCGCAGACAGCAGCCAGGTCAGAAGCATCGACACGACTACCGCTTTTTTATGCCGCACTACTACGGTTTTTACCGGCAATTCTTGCGCCAGCGCCTTCCGCTGCTGCATTTCCAGAAATACTGGCGTCTCCTGCAACCAACGTCGCAGGTACATTGCCACCAGCCCAAACGCCCCGCCCAGCAGGAACGGGATACGCCAGCCCCAGTCGTGAACGGCCTGTTGCGTCATGCTGGTATTGATGATGGTTGCAACCACGGAGCCAAGCAGGATCCCAATCGTCAGCCCTGCGGTCAGGGTTCCGCACGCAATGCCGATGCGGCGCACCGGGACGTGCTCAGCGACAAACACCCACGCGCCCGGCACTTCCCCGCCGATGGCCGCGCCCTGGAGAATACGCATCAGTAGCAGCAATAACGGGGCGATAATGCCCATCGACTCATAGGTAGGCAAAAGGCCAATCGCCAGCGTCGGCACGGCCATCAGCAGGATGCTGAGGGTAAACATCTTCTTGCGCCCAACCAGATCGCCAAAGTGCGCCATAACAATGCCGCCCAGCGGACGCGCCAGATACCCGGCAGCGAAAATGCCGAAGGTTTGCACCTGACGCAGCCATTCAGGAATATCCGCCGGGAAAAACAGCGCCCCCACGACGGCGGCGAAGAAGACAAAGATGATGAAGTCGTAAAACTCCAGCGCGCCGCCCAGAGCAGCGAGCGTGAGGGTTTTGTAGTCCTGTCGATTCAGAGGTCGGGTGTTATGTGACATAGCGAACCATTGTGCATGTGTTGTGGATTATTTTTTACAGTAATCGTAAAGAAAAAATTACTATATCGTAAATCCATTTACACGCTACTGCGGCTGGCGCTAATGTCACATTTAAAGCATTTTCAGGAGATTGTTTCGCGGCGAGCGCTTTTAGGGCGAAATGCTGCTACCACGTTGCCGTCAGTTTCCACGTACGGACCGTCAAGCAGTTGTATACAATACGGTACACTTGCAAAGATACCGTGGACGATAACGCTCCCGTCTTCGGCTTTTACTCCTTCCAGCGTTTCTTTTATCGACTTCGGCTGCCCCGGCAGGTTCAGGATCAGCGCCTGTTTGCGGATCACCCCGACCTGACGGGAAAGAATGGCCGTCGGGACAAAGTGTAGACTGATCTGACGCATCTGTTCACCGAAGCCCGGCATTTCACGATCGGCGATAGCCAGCGTCGCGTCCGGCGTTACATCGCGGCGCGCGGGGCCGGTTCCGCCCGTCGTCAGCACAAGGTGGCAGCTCATCTCATCCACCAGCTCACACAGGGTCTGCTCGATGATCGGCTGCTCGTCCGGGATCAGGCGAGTCTGGATCTCAAACGGGGTAGTGAGCGCGCTGCCCAGCCACGCTTCCAGAGCAGGGATGCCTTTATCCTGATAAACACCGCTGGAGGCGCGGTCAGAAATCGACACTAAGCCGATGCGTAAGGTATTCATATCCATTCCATTCAAAAAGTACTGATTAAAGGGAATGATACACGCAGAGAGAAAATTCAGACAGAGGCGGGGGAAAGAGGCGTGACCGGGAACCCGGTCACGCAGAATGATTACAGCAGGTCGCCGATCATTTTTTCCAGTTTTTCCTGGTCGATAGCAAACTTACGGATACCGTCTGCCAGTTTATCTACGGCCATTGGATCCTGGTTGTGCTGCCACAGGAACTCGGACTCGGTGATGCGCTCTGGGCGCGCTTTCACTTCACCGGTGTAGGACAGTTTACGCTCGATAGCACCTTCGCTTTCTGCCAGCTCTTTCAGCAGCGCAGGGGCGATGGTCAGGCGGTCACAGCCAGCCAACTCAATGATTTCACCGACGTTACGGAAGCTTGCGCCCATAACAACGGTCTCATAGCCGTGCTGTTTGTAGTATTCGTAGATTTCCGTCACGGAAATCACGCCTGGATCTTCAGACGCCGCATACTCTTTCTTGTCGGTGTTGGCTTTGTACCAGTCCAGAATACGGCCCACAAACGGAGAAATCAGGTATACGCCAGCTTCGGCACATGCACGCGCCTGTGCGAAGGAGAACAGCAGAGTCAGGTTACAGTTGATCCCTTCTTTTTCGAGCTGTTCAGCGGCGCGAATGCCCTGCCAGGTAGAGGCCAGTTTGATCAGGATTCGGTCGTTGCTGATGCCCGCATCGTTGTACAGTTTGATCAGGCGTTTTGCTTTGGCAATAGACGCTTCGGTGTCGTAGGACAGGCGAGCATCAACTTCAGTAGAGATACGGCCAGGAACGAGCTTCAGGATTTCCAGACCGATGTTTACTGCCAGTTTGTCAGTCGCATCCACAACCTGCTGCGCGCGGTCATTGCTCTGTGCTTTTGCCCAGGTCACCGCCTCGTCGATCAGTTTGCGATACTCAGGGATCTGCGCGGCGTTAAGGATCAGAGAAGGGTTGGTTGTAGCATCCTGCGGCTGGTACAGCTTCATTGCCGCAATATCTCCGGTGTCAGCGACGACAGTGGTGAACTGACGAAGGGAGGTCAATTTATCCGTCATGATAGTGTTTCTCTTTTAACGTTCCCTGGATAATTCACACTACCGACAGCCTGCCAGCAGCGGAAAAATGACAGGTTTACTTGTTAGGGGGATGTAACCGGTCTGCCCTGATGATAACACGAGTGAGAGGCAGCGCAACCGCAGACAGTGCGCTTAGGCAGAGTATGATAAACTCAGAATATTAACAGGCTGCTAAGTAACAGCATGCACAATCAGTGGTAGCGCTTACATATTCACGTTGGCATCAACAAGAGGGACGTTAGTGCCTGATTTCTTTTTCTTTATTAACGAAGTCCTCTGGGGTTCTATCATGATATACCTGCTTTCAGGAGCAGGTATCTGGTTTACGTGGCGCAGCGGACTGATTCAGTTTCGCTATATTCGCAAATTTGGCAGAAGTCTGAAAAACAGCGTCACACCACAGCCGGGCGGCCTGACCTCGTTTCAGGCGCTCTGTACCAGCCTGGCCGCGCGCGTCGGCAGCGGTAACCTGGCCGGTGTCGCGCTGGCAATCGGCGCGGGCGGTCCGGGCGCGGTATTCTGGATGTGGGTGACGGCGATTATCGGTATGGCCACCTCCTTTGCTGAATGCTCGCTTGCGCAGCTCTACAAAGAAAAAGACGGCAACGGTCAATTTCGCGGCGGCCCCGCCTGGTATATGGCTCGCGGACTGGGAATGCGCTGGATGGGCGTCCTGTTCTCAATCTTTTTACTGATGGCCTATGGTCTTATTTTCAATACCGTTCAGGCTAATTCCGTCGCCCACGCGCTGCGCTTTGCCTTCAATTGTCCGGAGTGGCTGACGGGCAGCGCGCTTGCCCTTCTCACCCTGCTGACCATTGTGACCGGGCTGAGAGGGGTTTCCCGCCTGATGCAGTGGCTGGTTCCGCTGATGGCGCTGCTGTGGGTGTCAACCAGCCTGTTGGTATGCGCGATACATATCGACGAAGTGCCGAACGTCATCGTCACCATTTTCCAAAGCGCGTTCGGCTGGCGCGAAGCGGCTTCCGGCGCGCTGGGTTACACCCTTAGCCAGGCTCTCACTGCGGGTTTTCAGCGAGGCATGTTCTCCAACGAAGCGGGAATGGGCTCCACGCCGAATGCCGCCGCAGCGGCCGCATCCTGGCCCCCGCATCCCGCCGCGCAGGGCATTGTACAGATGATTGGCGTCTTCACAGACACCATTGTTATCTGCTCCGCCAGTGCGATGATAATGTTGCTGTCCGGCGCCGTTGAACATCCATCCGGCAGTACAGCAGGCATTCACTGGGTACAACAGGCGCTGGTCTCCCTCGTCGGCGGTTGGGGCGCAGGCCTTGTCGCCCTTGTCGTGGGGCTTTTTGCCTTCAGTTCTATTGTGGTGAACTATATCTATGCCGAGAACAACCTTATTTTCCTGAAAGTTGACTCGCGTCTGGCCCGCAACATCCTTCGCGCGGGTGTGCTGGCGATGGTATTTGTCGGTTGCCTGCTCAGCATGCCGATGATCTGGCAACTGGCGGATGTCATTATGGCGCTGATGGCCATCACCAATTTGACGGCAATTTTGCTTCTTTCACCGGTTGTGGCGCTGATCGCGCGCGATTATCTGCGTCAGCGCAAGCTCGGCGTACAGCCCGTCTTTGACGCCTCACGCTATCCCGAAATCGAATCACAAATTGCTCCTGGCACCTGGGATGATTTGCCGCGGCAATAACAGCTATCGATCAATTCAGGGCGATTTTTTGTTAAAGTCGCTCTAAATTTCCTGCAAGGACTGGATATGCTGATTCTGATTTCACCTGCCAAAACGCTCGACTACCAGAGCCCGCTCGCCACTGAGCGTTATACCCAGCCGGAATTGCTGGACTACTCGCAACAACTGATCCACGAGGCGCGTAAGCTTTCGGCTCCGCAAATCGCTTCGCTGATGAGCATCAGTGATAAACTCGCCGACCTGAACGCCACCCGTTTTCATGAGTGGCAGCCTGACTTCACGCCCGCCAACGCCCGCCAGGCGCTGTTGGCCTTCAAAGGTGACGTCTACACTGGCCTGCAAGCAGAAACGTTTAGCGAAGCCGATTTCGATTTTGCCCAGCAGCATCTGCGCATGTTATCCGGCCTGTACGGGGTGCTGCGCCCGCTGGATCTGATGCAGCCATATCGTCTGGAGATGGGTATCCGCCTGGAAAACGCCAAAGGCAAAGATTTGTACCAGTTCTGGGGCGATGTCATTACCGATAAGCTTAACGCGGTGCTACAAGCCCAGGGGGACAACGTGGTGATCAACCTGGCCTCCGATGAGTACTTCAAATCGGTGAAGCCGAAAAAGCTGGATGCGGACATTATCAAGCCGGTGTTCCTCGACGAGAAAAACGGCAAATTTAAAGTGATCAGCTTCTACGCCAAAAAAGCGCGCGGTCTGATGAGCCGTTTCATCATTCAAAACCGCCTGACGAAGCCAGAGCAGCTCACTGGCTTTAACAGTGAAGGGTATTTCTTCGACGAGGCATCGTCAGGAAAAAACGAGCTGGTGTTTAAGCGTCACGAGCAATAAAAGACAACCCCGCCAGCTGGCGGGGTTTGTGTTAATGGTGCTTCCGGTCCGGCCCCGGGCGATGATCGTCATGACGGTGATGATCGTGACGATCGCGATGTTCATCGTGCGGACGCCAGTGGTTATCGCGCCAGTCATAGTGCGCTTTCCACCAGTCATGGTCGCGCCAGCGGCCGCCATCCCAGTAGTGTCCGTTATTATCCCGATCGCCAATTTGCAGTTTTACCGCAGGGACGAGGGTGATCTCAGCTGCCTGCACCGCCATGGGAGCGACCAGCATCAGTGAAAGAGCGATAAGTGCAGGTTTCAGTGTAGACATAGGTGACTCCTTATTCTTCTTGCCCAACGTGGGCCGATGTAAGGAGAGTACGTGATGGGAACGGTGGATGTTATTCTCTGCAATCCTAAACCCTAAGTGACCGCATTTATTGGGAATTTCCGCTTTTTTCCTGCTGTTTTTCTCCTTATTTTCTCCATAAAAAAGCCGGGTGGCGGCTTCGCCTTACCCGGCCTACTTTCTGAAATGTTCCAGGCCCGGTAAGGCGTAGCCGCCACCGGGCAATAAACTCACGCTCGGATCATCATCAGCTTACGCAGTGCGGCAAAGTCTGCGGGCAGCTCATGGGACAGCAACGGCAGGTCGGCGCGCTCGGCCAGCTCTTTTGGCAGCGGCAGCGTTTCACCCAGGATCGCTTCCACGCTCTCTTTGAACTTGGCCGGATGGGCGGTACCGAGGAACAGGCCATACTCACCCGGTTGAAGCTGATCGCGCAGGGCACGATAGGCAATCGCCGCGTGCGGCTCAGAGGTATAGCCCACCGCTTTCAGCTCGCGCATGGTGGCTTTCGTGGTTTCGTCCGTCACCGCTGCGTAGCCCAGGTCGCCCAGACGCCAGACCTTACGGCGGAACAGCTCTTCCACACGCGGCCAGTTGTTAGGCTGTGACACATCCATCGCATTGGAGAGCGTGGCCTGCGTCGCGTTCGGCGCCCATTTTCCGTCCTTCAGGAAACGCGGCACGGTGTCGTTGGCGTTGGTAGCGGCGATAAAGCGCTTCACCGGCAGGCCGAGTGATTTCGCCAGCAGGCCCGCCGTCAGATCGCCGAAGTTCCCGCTTGGCACAGAAACTACCAGCTGATTGCGCGCGTCCTGCGGCAGCTGGGCCACCGCTTCGAAGTAGTAGCAGATCTGCGCCAGCAGACGGCTGATGTTGATGGAGTTGGCAGAGTTCAGCCCCAGCGCCGCCTTCAGCTCTTCGTCATCAAAGGCCTGCTTCACCAGCGCCTGGCAGGCATCGAAATCGCCGTCGATCGCCACGGTTTCAATGTTGCCCCCAAGAGTGCAGAACAGTTTTTCCTGAAGCGGGCTGATTTTGCCTTTCGGATAGAGGATCACCACGCGGACGTTTTTCAGGCCGTAGAACGCATGAGCCACCGCCGCACCGGTATCACCTGAGGTCGCGGTCAGGATGGTCACCGGTTTGTCGCCGCTGATGTGGGTCAGCATCTGCGCCATAAAGCGACCGCCGAAATCTTTGAACGCCAGCGTCGGGCCGTGGAACAGCTCCAGACAGCCAACGTCAGGCTCCACCTGCTTCACCGGGGCCGGGAAAGCAAACGCCGCGCGCACGCGCTCTTCGAGCAGCTCCTGCGGGATTTCGTCGCCAATAAACGCAGACAGAATTTTGGTGCTGCGGGTGACAAAGTCCTGCTTAAGCAGTTCATCGATTTCAGTCAGTTGAAATTCCGGCAGGTCGTGGGGGAAGAACAGCCCCTGATTTTTGCCCAAACCCTGCGTTACCGCCTGCGCAAAGCTGACCTGCTCGTTATGATCTTTAAGGTTGTAGAGTTTCATTCGTTATCCCAGTACTCGTGCGCCAGCCGTGTCCAGACGGCAAATATGAACAAAGCCTTCCTGATTTTGCAGGTAGTGTTTAGAGAGCCAGTCCGCCACGCGCTGCGCGGTGTCTGGCTTGTCGCATAAGGCGAACAGCGTTGGGCCGGAGCCGGAGATGCCGCACGCCTGTGCGCCGATATCCATGGATGCCTGTCGCGCTTCGTTAAAGCCCGGCAGCAGCTTCGTGCGATACGGCTCGGCAATAACGTCTTTCATCAGTTTCGCCGCCAGCTGCGGCTGTCGGGTGTAGCAGGCATGAATAAAGCCCGCCAGATGACGCCCGTGGGCGATACAGTCCTGACGACGATACTGCGCCGGCAGGATCGCACGCGCTTCGGCGGTAGAAACCTTAATGCCCGGATAGGCCAGCACCCACAGCCACTCATCAAACCCTGGCACCTGCTGGCTGATGATGCCATTTTCTTCAATCATCAGCTGCATGCCGCCAAGGAAGCACGGCGCCACGTTATCATAATGAATGCTGCCGGAGATGCGCCCTTCCAGCTCGCCCATCAGCGCCAGCAGGCGGCTGTTGTTCAGCGGCTTGCCGCAGTGCTCATTCATCGCCACCAGCGCGGCGACCACCGAGCAGGCGCTGGAGCCGAGTCCCGAACCAATCGGCATGCTCTTTTCCAGCGTCATGGCGACCGGCACGTTTTTACCGATCTCCTGACAGAAGCGTTCCCAGCACTGATAAACGATATTCTCACGCGGTTCAGGCGGCAGCTTGCTGGCAAAACGGCCGACGTTATTCAGGCTGAAGCGCTCTGCCGCCTCAACCGTTACCGTATCGCCCAGCAGCGAACCATCCACCGGCGTAACCGCCGCGCCCAGCACGTCAAATCCGACGCTCATATTGGCGCTGGAAGCCGGGGCATATACTTTAACCATCTTAAACTCCTAACTTCCATGACAGGGTACGCAGCAGATCGGCAAACACGCCCGCCGCCGTCACATCATTCCCTGCGCCATAGCCGCGAAGTACCAGCGGCAGTGGCTGATAATAATGGCTGTAGAACGCCAGGGCGTTCTCGCCGTTTTTCACCTTGTACAGCGGATCGTTGCCATCCACTTCGGCAATCTTCACGCGGCAGACGCCGTCTTCTTCAATATTGCCAACATAGCGCAATACCTTACCTTCATCACGGGCTTTCGCAACGCGGGCGGCAAAGGCGTCGTCAAGCTGCGGCAACCTGGCCATAAAAGCGCTGACGTCGCCGCTGTCATCAAATTCTGCTGGCAGCACCGGCTCAATCACGATATCCGAAAGCTCCAGCTCGCGGCCGGTTTCGCGCACCAGGATCAGCAGCTTACGCGCCACATCCATACCGGAGAGGTCGTCGCGCGGATCCGGCTCGGTGTAGCCCAGCTCGCGCGCGGCGCGGGTGGCTTCCGACAGGCTCATCCCTTCGTCCAGCTTGCCGAAGATAAACGACAGGGAGCCGGAGAGGATGCCGGAGAAACGCTGTAGTTCGTCGCCCGCGTTCAGCAGGTTTTGCAGGTTCTCGATGACCGGCAGGCCCGCGCCCACGTTGGTGTCATACAGAAACTTGCGGCGCGACTTGCTCGCCGCCAGACGCAGCTGGTGATAGTAATCCATCGACGAGGTGTTGGCCTTTTTGTTCGGCGTCACCACATGGAAACCTTCGCGCAGGAAATCCGCGTACTGATCGGCCACAGCCTGGCTGGAGGTACAGTCGACGATCACCGGGTTAAGCAGGTGATACTCTTTCACCAGACGGATCAGACGACCCAGGTTGAACGGCTCTTTCGCCTCTTCCAGTTCCGCCTGCCAGTTTTCCAGGTTCAGACCGTGGACGTTAGTCAGCAACGCTTTCGAGTTCGCAATTCCGCAGACGCGCAAATCGATATGTTTCTTCTTAAGCCACTCCTGCTGGCGCTTTACCTGCTCCAGCAGCGCGCCGCCGACGCCGCCGACGCCCACCAGGAACAGCTCAATCACCTGGTCGGTGTTGAACAGCATCTGATGCACCACGCGCACGCCGGTAGTGGCGTCATCGTTATCCACGACAACGGAAATTGAACGCTCTGATGAGCCCTGAGCAATCGCCACGATATTGATATTGGCCCGCGCCAGGGCGGCAAAGAATTTGGCGGAGATTCCGCGCAGGGTGCGCATGCCGTCGCCTACCACGGAGATCACGGCCAGACGCTCCTGAATAGAGAGCGGCTCCAGCAGCTCTTCTTTCAGCTCCAGGTAGAACTCTTCTTCCAGCGCGCGACGGGCGCGCAGGCAATCGCCCTGCGGGACGCAGAAGCTGATGCTGTATTCGGAAGAAGACTGCGTGATCAGCACCACGGAGATCCCGTTACGGGACATGGCCGCAAACACGCGTGCCGCCATGCCAACCATACCTTTCATACCCGGGCCAGAGACGCTGAACATCGCCATGTTATTAAGGTTCGAAATGCCTTTTACCGGCAGGTCATCTTCATCAGCGCTGGCGCCAATCAGCGTACCCGGCGCCTGCGGATTACCGGTGTTTTTAATCAGGCAAGGGATCTGGAACTGGGCAATCGGGGAGATGGTACGTGGGTGAAGCACTTTGGCGCCGAAGTAGGAAAGCTCCATCGCTTCCTGGTACGACATCGACTTCAACAGCCTGGCGTCCGGCACCTGGCGCGGGTCACAGGTATATACACCATCAACGTCAGTCCAGATCTCACAACAGTCTGCACGTAAACAGGCCGCCAGCACGGCAGCGGAGTAGTCAGAGCCGTTACGCCCCAGCACCACCAGTTCGCCCTTCTCGTTACCGGCGGTGAAGCCTGCCATCAGGATCATGTGGTCAGACGGGATTTTGCTCGCCGCAATACGGCGTGTCGACTCGGCAATGTCGACGGTGGATTCAAGGTAGTGTCCCACAGCCAGCAGTTTTTCAACCGGATCGATGACCGTCACGTGATGACCGCGCGCTTCCAGCACGCCCGCCATGATGGCGATAGAGAGTTTTTCACCCCGGCAAATCAGCGCCGCGTTGATGCTGTCCGGACATTGACCCAGCAGGCTGATACCGTGAAGAACGTGTTTAATCTGGGCAAATTCGAGTTCAACGGTGGTTTTCAGCTGCGCCAGCGGGAAGCCAGGCTGGGCGTCTGCCAGCCCCTGAAGCAGTTCAGCGAAGATACGCTCGGCGTCGCTGATGTTCGGAAGTGCATCCTGGCCACCGATGGTTTTTTCAATCATCGCCACCAGGTGGTTCGTGATTTTTGCCGGGGCAGAGAGCACGGTAGCAACCTGCCCCTGCCTGGCGTTACTTTCCAGGATATCGGCAACACGCAGAAAACGCTCTGCATTTGCCACTGATGTACCGCCGAACTTCAACACTCGCATGGTTCTACCTCATTTCCTTTAGCCGAAAAAAAAGCCCGCACTGTTCAGGTGCGGGCTTTTTTCTGTTTTTCCTGTACGCGTCAGCCCGCATCGTTACCTGTGGTAATGATGATGGTTGTAGTAATGGTGGTGATGCTGATGCGTTTCATGGATGTTGTGTACTCTGTCATTATTATCTGTCTGTGCTCTATTCTTTTAGGGTTAAAGGATCGGACACCTTAAGTCAATGAATTTTTAATTTGATCACAATTCGGGACATTCTCACGTCCCGCTGCGTGCAGATTTATTTTCATCGGAATACCCCAGATGCAACCCCAGACATTAGCAGGATCGGCCATAATAAAAACTTATGACACTATTTTACTCGGCTAATTTTTTTTTCAATATCATGAAGCAATCGGTGCAGCATTGCCGTGTCGCGCTGTTCAAGACGCCCCAGGCGCTGCTGTAACCAGTCCACCATTTTTTGATCGTCAGCGACGCCCAGTTGTTCGAGAAGCTTATCTGCACGAATACGCAGCGCCGCCAGCTGGTTTTCATCCGTTACTGACGCTGGCGGCTGAGAAATTTGTATTAAGGATGCTAATTGATAGCAGTACACCATCACCGCCTGCCCCAGATTGAGTGACGGATAATCCGCCACCATCGGCGCGCCCGTCAGGACGTCAGCCAGTTCCAGTTCTTCGTTAGTTAGCCCGGAATCTTCTCGCCCAAACACCAGCGCGGCTTTCTCCAGCCACTGGCTTTTTTCTTCCAGCATTGGCACCAGTTCAGCAGGCGTGGCGTAATAATGAAACTTCGCCCGGCTGCGCGCGGTCGTCGCGACGGTAAACGAAATATCGTGCAACGCCTCAGCGAGCGTAGCGTAAGTGGTTATATTATCGAGAATATCACCCGAACCGTGCGCCACCCATCGCGCAGCAGGCTCCAGATGCGCCGTGCTGTCTACGATACGCAAATCGGTAAAACCCATGGTCTTCATGGCACGCGCCGCAGCGCCAATATTTTCAGCTCTTGCTGGTGCCACCAGCACAATCGACAGATGCATTTATGCTCTCTTTTTAATCAGTTAGCAGGTAAAAATGTGATTCACTTCAACATATTACGCAGCACGAAGTTACAATTTTGCAACACAAATCACCGAAATAGCGTTTCATAACAATTAAAAAAAGCTAAACTATTTTGTGGCTGAACAATCAGTTAGAATGTTAACAGAAGTCCATTATCCTTATGTTTTGTAATGATAATGACCTTATGAATACTCTTTTCCGATTGGATTCGTACCGTTTATCAATCAATGTCCGCAACTAGTTGGTTTATTGAAAAATTGTGACAAAGGCTAGCATTCAGCTACGATGATTTCATCAAACTGTTAACGTGCTACAATTGAACTTGATATATGTCAACGAAGCGTAGTTTTATTGGGTGTCCGGTGTCACTTAGCCTGTTATGTTGCTGTTAAAATGGTTAGGATGACAGCCGTTTTTGACACTGTCGGGTCCAAAGGGAAAGTACCCACGACCAAGCTAATGATGTTGTTGACGTTGATGGAAAGTGCATCAAGAACGCAATTACGTACTTTAGTCACGTTAAGCCGATCATGTTAATTTGCGACATGCATCAGGCAGGTCAGGGACTTTTGTACTTCCTGTTTCGATTTAGTTGGCAATTTAGGTAGCAAACATGCAGACCCCGCACATTCTTATCGTTGAAGACGAGTTGGTAACACGCAACACGTTAAAGAGCATTTTCGAAGCAGAAGGCTACGATGTCTTTGAAGCGACCGATGGCGCAGAGATGCATCAGATCCTTTCTGAAAATGATATCAACCTGGTGATTATGGATATCAATCTGCCGGGCAAAAACGGGCTTCTTCTGGCGCGCGAACTGCGTGAACAGGCGAACGTCGCGTTGATGTTCCTGACAGGCCGTGACAACGAGGTTGATAAAATTCTTGGTCTGGAAATCGGCGCGGATGACTACATCACCAAGCCGTTCAACCCTCGCGAGTTAACCATTCGTGCACGCAACCTGCTGTCCCGCACCATGAATCTGGGTACGGTCAGTGAAGAGCGTCGTAGCGTCGATAGCTACAAATTCAACGGCTGGGAACTTGATATCAATAGCCGTTCGCTGATTAGCCCGAACGGTGAGCAGTACAAACTGCCGCGCAGTGAATTCCGCGCGATGCTGCACTTCTGCGAAAACCCGGGCAAGATCCAGTCCCGTGCAGAACTGCTGAAGAAAATGACCGGTCGTGAGTTGAAGCCACACGATCGTACCGTTGACGTAACCATCCGTCGTATTCGTAAACATTTCGAATCTACGCCTGATACGCCGGAAATCATCGCCACGATCCATGGTGAAGGCTATCGTTTCTGCGGTGACCTCCAGGAGTAATTCTCCCGTCACGCAGTAAAAAACGGCGCTTTTGCGCCGTTTTTTTTATCAATGCCACGGCATAATCGGCACCGCGCTAATCGCGTTTTTCGGTGAGCCTTCCACGACTTTGTCGGAATAAGCCAGATAAGCCAGTGTGTTGCGCTTCGCGTCATAAAAACGGACCACCTGTAGCTTTTTGAACACTAGCGAGGTCCGTTTCTGGAATACAACGTCGCCCTGCGCTTTGCCGTTTTTAATTTTGTCACTCAATTCCACCGGACCAACCTGCTGGCAGGAGATGGCCGCGTCAGACGTGTCTTCAGCCAGCCCCAGGCCGCCTTTAATCCCGCCGGTCTTCGCCCGGCTGACATAGCAGGTGACGTTTTTAACGTCCGGATCGTCAAAGGCCTCCACCACAATTTTGTGGTCCGGCCCAAACATTTTAAACACGGTGTCCACGGAGCCAATTTGCTCCGCCTGTGCCACGCGCCCTGCCATCAGCGCCAGTGCTGCAAAGACTAAAACCTTGTATTTCATATTGTTACCATTCATAAAAATTACGCTGAGCGATTATTCAACAGGTTAGATAAAAATGTAGCAAGATCACAGGATTAGAATATATCCGCACTTAAATCACCACAAAAAGCATTTATGCGCAAAAAAAACACTGAATGCTAAAACGTCAAAAAATGCTATTATCCGCTAACCTGTAAACAGGCACCTGCGGCAGTTTTAAGGATGAGGATAGTATATGGATCAGGCTGGAATTATTCGCGACCTGCTCACCTGGCTGGAAGGTCATCTCGACCAGCCTTTGTCACTGGATAATGTGGCGGCAAAAGCAGGCTATTCCAAGTGGCATCTGCAAAGGATGTTCAAGGATGTCACCGGTCATGCTATCGGTGCCTATATTCGCGCACGTCGTTTATCAAAGTCTGCTGTCGCGTTGCGCCTGACCGCGCGACCAATCCTGGATATTGCCCTGCAATATCGTTTCGATTCACAGCAAACCTTCACTCGCGCCTTTAAAAAACAGTTCTCGTTAACGCCAGCGCTTTATCGCCGCTCGCCGGACTGGAGCTCCTTTGGTATGCGTCCGCCGCTGCGTCTGGGCGAGTTTGCGATGCCAAAATATGAAATCATCACCCTGCCGGAAACGCACCTGGTCGGCACCACGCAGAGCTACTCCTGTTCCCTGGAGCAGATCTCCGAGTTCCGCCATCAGATGCGCGTTCAGTTCTGGCGCGAATTTTTAAGCCACGCTCCGGCGATCCCGCCGATTCTGTATGGCCTGAACGAAACGTATCCAAGCCAGGAAAAAGACGACGAGCAGGAAGTGTTCTATACCACGGCGCTGACGCCTGACATGGCGAACGGTTACATTCATGGCTCGAAGCCTGTCGTGCTGGAAGGCGGCGAGTATGTGATGTTCTCATACGAAGGGTTAGGAACGGGCGTTCAGGAGTTCATCCTGACCGTTTACGGGACCTGCATGCCAATGCTGAATCTGAATCGCCGTAAAGGTCAGGACATTGAGCGCTACTATCCGGCGCAAGATGCAAAACCGGAAGAAGGCCCTATCAATCTGCGTATGGAATTCCTGATTCCGGTACGTCGTTAACGCTGCAACTCATCCAGTGCAGGGGCATCAAGATGCGAAATGTCCCCTGCCATCTCAACCACCCACCCCGATGCCAGCCAGGCACTTTCCTGATAGTCGATACGGGAAATGGAACAGTTGCGCAGACGCAAACGGCGCTCGGCGTAAGCTGGCAGCCCCAGAATGGTACTCACCAGGCAACCCAGCGCGATACCGTGGCTCACCAGCAGCGGTCGGCTACCTGCCGGGAGTTTCAGGCACTCGGCCAGCGCGGCATGCATGCGCACGCTCAGCTCCTGCATGGATTCCCCCTCAGGGATGCGACCTTCTTCAGTGCCGTTCACCAGCGTGCGACGCCAGCCTTCTTCGGTTTCCGTCAGCGTATCGATAGGGCGTTTTTCCAGCACGCCCATATCCAACTCGCGCAGGCGCGGTTCAAGGGTCACGTCGCAGCCACAGGCATCGGCGATGATGCGTGCCGTCTGCTGCGTGCGGCCTAAATCACTGGAGATGACGTGAGTGATACCCAGCGTTCTGGCGCGTTCCGCCACCTGCCACGCTTGCTGCACACCTTTGTCGGTGAGAGGACTGTCTGACTGGCCTTGAATACGTCGCTCGGCGTTCCACTGCGTTTCACCGTGGCGAACAAGGTATACCTGTAACATGCTTTTTTTCCGTTATACTGCGATGAATTTTTTAAATCGAGCTTAATTATGCACCATGTTGTCTCTGCTACCACCAATCCTGCCAAAATTCAGGCAATTCTAAGGGCATTTGAAGAGATCTTCGGCGAAGGATCCTGCCATATTGACGCCGTCGGCGTCGAGAGCGGTGTGCCGGAACAGCCGTTTGGCAGCGAGGAAACACGCGCTGGCGCACGAAATCGCGTGGCGAATGCAAAAGCCGTCGCGCCAGATGCTGACTTCTGGGTCGCGATTGAAGCAGGTATCGACGAAGGGGCGACCTTCAGCTGGGTTGTCATCGAAAGCCGCGAGCAGCGCGGCGAAGCGCGTTCAGCCACGCTGCCGCTGCCGGAGGTCATACTGGAGAAAGTCCGCGCGGGTGAGGCGCTGGGGCCGGTAATGTCGCACTACACCGGCATTGATGAGATTGGTCGTAAAGAGGGGGCGATTGGCGTCTTTACCGCGGGCAAGCTCACCCGTTCGAGCGTTTACCACCAGGCCGTTATTCTGGCGTTAAGTCCGTTCCATAACGCGATTTATCGTTAAGTTTGTAGGCCGGATAAGGCGAAGCCGTCATCCGGCGTTTTTCAGCAATACCGCTTCAAGCCACTGACGCAGTTCAACCGGCGCCGACTTCAGGCTGTTTGAACCCCGGGTAATCGTCGCGATGCCCGCGCCCAGCTCGTTTTTCAGTTCACGCTGGCTCATTTCGCCACGCAGCAGTTCCTCAATAATGCGTACCCGTGTACCCAGCGCTTCACGCTCGTCTGGCGTCAGCATCAGCTGTAGCAAGGGTAAATGCAGATCTTTGTCGTAAGACTGGCGGAGCAACTCCACAAAACGAAGCCACTCCTGATGACGCTGTTCGGCCATGGCCGAGGAATACGGGGAATGCTGGGTCATGTTATGCTGCCTCTTGTACTCATTAACGAGTACAGCATAACACAACCCGCGCCGATCAGTAACGTCTCTGCCACTCGGCATCGCTCATCAGGGCATCTTTCTCCCCCATGAAGTGCCGATAGTAGGCGTCATACGCCAGCACGTTCTTCACATATCCGCGTGTTTCCGAGAACGGAATGCTCTCGACGAACGCCACGGCGTCGAGTCGCCCTGCGCTGTTACCAAGCCATGTCCGCACGCGGCCTGGCCCGGCGTTGTACGCCGCTGACGCGAAGATGCGGTTATTACCGAACTGCTGATAGACGTACTGCAAGTAGCTGGTACCGATGTTGATGTTGGTCTCCGGATCCAGCAGCTGGGACGGGCTGCTGTAGCCTGGGATATTAAACATCTTCACCGTGTGCGTCGCGGTGCCCGGCATAATTTGCATCAGGCCGCTGGCCCCCACCGGCGAACGCACTTTCGGGTTCCAGGCGCTTTCCTGACGGGCAATGGCCATCGCGTAGCTTTGCGGAATATCTTTGCCGCTGGTGTAGCGATCGAACAGATCCTTATAAGCCAGCGGGAAACGCTCTTCGAGATGATCCCACAGCTTGCCGGCGATCGTCGCCTGCACGCTCAGATCCCACCAGCGATTATCAAACGCATAGCGGGCAAGCTGCGCCTTCTCGTCGGTGGTACGGCTGGTGACCAGGTTGGCCCATTCGCTGCGCGCGGTATTATCCAGATTCCAGTACATCAGCTCGCGCACGCGCGCCATTTCCGGACCCTGCGTCAGCGCCGGGTTCGCGTTGGCTGGCGCTTTGTCGATCTTCAGTGTGTACTCCTCGCCCAGACGCTGCGCCGCCGCCATCGGGTAGAAGCCGCGCTGCTGCATC
>NZ_JABMCU010000200.1:0-7857 GCF_013179605.1 Enterobacter sp. CM29
CAATGCGTTATACGGAAATCCGTCTGGCGAAGATTGCCCATGAGCTGATGGCTGACCTGGAAAAAGAGACGGTTGATTTCGTTGATAACTACGACGGCACGGAAAAAATTCCTGACGTTATGCCAACGAAGATCCCAAACCTGCTGGTGAACGGTTCGTCCGGTATCGCAGTGGGTATGGCAACCAACATTCCGCCGCACAACATCACGGAAGTGATTAACGGCTGCCTGGCCTACATCGACGATGAAGACATCAGCATTGAAGGGCTGATGGAACACATCCCGGGCCCGGACTTCCCGACGGCGGCAATCATCAACGGCCGTCGCGGTATTGAAGAAGCGTACCGTACCGGTCGCGGCAAGATTTACATCCGTGCTCGCGCCGAAGTGGAAGCGGACGCCAAAACCGGCCGTGAAACCATTATTGTTCACGAGATCCCGTATCAGGTGAACAAAGCGCGTCTGATTGAAAAAATCGCCGAGCTGGTAAAAGAAAAACGCGTTGAAGGCATCAGCGCGCTGCGCGACGAGTCTGACAAAGACGGTATGCGCATCGTGATTGAAATCAAGCGCGACGCGGTGGGTGAAGTTGTGCTGAACAACCTTTACTCCCAGACTCAGCTTCAGGTCTCCTTCGGTATCAACATGGTTGCGCTACACCATGGCCAGCCGAAGATCATGAACCTGAAAGAGATCCTGAGCGCGTTTGTGCGTCACCGCCGTGAAGTGGTGACTCGCCGTACCATCTTTGAACTGCGCAAAGCGCGCGATCGTGCCCATATCCTTGAAGCACTGGCCGTTGCGCTGGCGAACATCGACCCGATCATCGAGCTGATTCGCCGTGCGCCGACGCCGGCAGAAGCGAAGGCGTCGCTGGTTGCGCGTCCATGGGATCTGGGCAACGTGGCGGCGATGCTGGAACGTGCCGGCGATGATGCTGCGCGTCCTGAGTGGCTGGAGCCGGAATTCGGCGTGCGTGACGGTCAGTACTATCTGACTGAACAGCAGGCCCAGGCGATTCTGGATCTGCGTTTGCAGAAACTGACCGGCCTTGAGCATGAAAAACTGCTCGACGAGTACAAAGAGCTGCTGGAGCAGATTGCCGAGCTGCTGCATATCCTGGGTAGCGCAGAGCGCCTGATGGAAGTGATCCGTGAAGAGCTGGAGCTGGTTCGCGATCAGTTCGGCGACGAGCGTCGCACCGAAATCACGGCCAACAGCTCTGATATCAACATTGAAGATCTGATCAACCGCGAAGACGTGGTCGTGACGCTGTCTCACCAGGGTTACGTGAAGTATCAGCCGTTGACCGACTACGAAGCACAGCGTCGTGGCGGTAAAGGCAAATCTGCGGCGCGTATTAAAGAAGAAGACTTCATTGACCGTCTGCTGGTGGCCAATACCCACGACACGATCCTCTGCTTCTCCAGCCGGGGCCGTCTGTACTGGATGAAAGTCTATCAGCTGCCGGAAGCGAGCCGTGGCGCGCGGGGTCGACCTATCGTTAACCTGCTGCCGCTGGAAGCGAACGAACGTATCACCGCCATTCTGCCGGTACGCGAGTACGAAGAGGGCGTGAACGTCTTTATGGCAACCGCGAGCGGTACCGTGAAGAAAACCGCGCTGACCGAATTCAGCCGTCCACGTTCCGCCGGGATCATCGCGGTGAACCTGAACGAAGGCGACGAGCTGATCGGCGTGGATCTGACCTCCGGTTCTGATGAAGTGATGCTGTTCTCTGCCGCCGGTAAAGTGGTGCGCTTTAAAGAGAACGCCGTGCGCGCAATGGGTCGTACGGCGACCGGCGTGCGTGGTATCAAGCTGGCGGGTGAAGACAGCGTGGTTTCCCTGATCGTTCCGCGTGGCGAAGGCGCAATCCTGACCGTCACCCAGAACGGCTACGGTAAACGTACGGCGGAAAGCGAATACCCGACCAAGTCTCGCGGCACGCAGGGCGTTATCTCCATCAAAGTGACCGAGCGCAACGGTTCCGTTGTTGGCGCGGTACAGGTGGACGATGCGGACCAGATCATGATGATCACCGATGCCGGTACGCTGGTGCGTACCCGCGTGTCAGAGATCAGCGTGGTGGGTCGTAACACCCAGGGCGTTATCCTCATCCGTACTGCGGAAGATGAAAACGTCGTCGGTCTGCAACGCGTTGCTGAGCCGGTGGATGACGAAGAGCTCGACTCTATCGACGGCAGCGTCGCAGAAGGGGATGATGAAATCGTCCCGGAAGCGGACACCGATGATGAAGCAGCGGATGACGCTGACGAGTAACGTCTCCTGACGCATAAAGGGCCGGTTTCCGGCCCTTTTGTTTTGCGCAAGCAGACAAGTGAACGTTGCGACAAGCCGCGTTTACCGCTACCTTAACCACATTCTTTTTTCCCCGATGGCGGAGCCTCGCCCCTTTGAAATACCTCGTCTCCTTTCGTACCACGTTAAAAGTCTCTCGCTATCTGTTTCGGGCGCTTGCGCTACTGCTATGGTTGCTGGTGGCACTGCTCTCGGTGTTTTACATCGTTAACGCGTTACACCAGAAAGAAGCGGAGATCCGCCAGGAGTTTAACTTAAGCTCGGATCAGGCCCAGCGCTATATCCAGCGCACGTCTGATGTGATGAAAGAGCTTAAGTATATCGCTGAGAATCGACTGACGGCGGAGAACGGCATTCTTGCCCTCCGCGGTCGGGATGAAAAAACCGAAGTACCTGATTTCGAACCGCTCTTCCCGGACTCCGATTGTTCCGCGATGGGCAAAGCCTGGCGTGGCTCACTGGAGTCCCTGTCATGGTTTATGCGCTACTGGCGCGATAATTTTTCGGCCGCTTACGATCTAAACCGCGTCTACCTGATTGGCAACGAAAATCTTTGCATGGCGGACTTCGGTCTGCGAGATATGCCCGTCGAACGCGAAGACGCGCTGAAAAGCCTGCATGAGCGCATAGTGAAATACCGCAATGCGCCTCAGGAAGAGCGCGGGAACAACATCTTCTGGATAAGCCAGGGGCCGCGCATGGGCGTCGGCTATTTCTATGCCCTGACTCCGGTTTACCTCGGAAACCGCCTGCAAGCGCTGCTGGGGATTGAACAAACCATCCGCATGGAAAACTTCTTCACGCCGGGCAGTCTGCCGATGGGCGTGACCATTCTGGATGAGAACGGCCACCCACTCATCTCCCTTACCGGGCCTGAAAACCGCCTGAAAGTGGAGCCCAGCTGGATGCAGGAGCGGTCATGGTTTGGCTATACCTCCGGGTTCCGCGAGCTGGTGCTGAAGAAAAGTTTACCGCCATCGTCGCTGAGCATTGTCTATTCGCTGCCGGTGGACAAGGTGCTGGAGCGCATTCGCATCCTGATCCTTAACGCCATTTTGTTGAACATCGCGGTAGGCGTCGCGCTGTTTATGCTGGCGAGAATGTATGAGCGGCGGATCTTTATTCCGGCGGAAGCGGATGCTCAGCGTCTGGAGGAGCACGAGCAGTTTAACCGTAAGATTGTCGCCTCGGCGCCGGTGGGGATCTGTATCCTGCGTACTCAGGACGGGACAAATATCCTCAGTAACGAGCTTGCCCATAACTACCTGAACATGCTGACGCATGAAGACCGCCAGCGGTTAACGCAGATCATCTGTGGGCAACAGGTTAACTTTGTGGATGTGCTGACCAGCACCCACACCAACCTGCAAATCAGCTTCGTCCATTCGCGCTACCGCAATGAAAACGTGGCGATTTGCGTGCTGGTGGACGTCTCCGCGCGCGTTAAGATGGAAGAGTCATTGCAGGATATGGCGCAGGCGGCGGAGCAGGCCAGCCAGTCGAAATCGATGTTCCTCGCAACCGTCAGCCATGAGCTGCGTACGCCGCTGTACGGCATTATCGGTAACCTCGATCTTCTCCAGACCAAAGAGCTGCCGAAAGGGGTCGACCGCCTGGTGACGGCGATGAACAACTCGTCCAGCCTGCTGCTGAAAATTATCAGCGATATTCTCGACTTCTCTAAAATTGAATCCGAGCAGTTGAAAATAGAACCGCGTGAGTTCTCCCCGCGCGAGGTGATGAACCATATCAGCGCCAACTATCTGCCGCTGGTGGTGCGCAAACAGCTGGGGCTGTACTGCTTTATCGAGCCGGATGTGCCGCTGACGCTGCATGGCGATCCGATGCGTCTGCAACAGGTCATCTCGAACCTGCTAAGCAACGCCATCAAATTCACCGATATCGGCTGTATTGTGCTGCATGTCTGCCGGGCAGGGGAGTACCTGACTATTCGCGTACGCGACACCGGTGTTGGCATTCCGGCGAAAGAGGTCGTTCGCCTGTTCGATCCGTTCTTCCAGGTGGGGACGGGCGTCCAGCGTAATTTCCAGGGGACCGGGCTGGGTCTGGCGATTTGCGAGAAGCTTATCAGCATGATGGACGGGGATATCTCCGTCGATACCGAGCCGGGTATGGGCAGCCAGTTCACCATCCGTATCCCGCTCTACTCGGCACACTATCCGGTGAAAACCACGGTCGACGGGCTGAGCGAAAAGCACTGCTGGCTGGCGGTGCACAACGCCTCCTTACATGATTTCCTGACCTCGATGCTGACCAGCAGCGGCGTGCGGGTCTCACGCTATGAAGGCCAGACGCCGGACGCAGATGACATGCTGATTACTGACGTTGAGCCAGACAAGGCGTGGGCGGGGCGGGGCGTGGTGATGTTCTGCCGCCGTCATATCGGTATTCCGATTGAGCGTTCGCCCGGGGTATGGGTGCACAGTGTGGCGACACCGCACGAAATGTTGGGCTTGCTGGCGCGTATTTACAGCGTACAGCTTGAGGACAGCGATGGCGCTACCGTGCTGGCTTCCCCTGATGAGCTGGCATCGGTGAATGACGATATGATGATTCTGGTCGTCGACGATCATCCGATTAACCGTCGTCTGCTCGCAGACCAGCTTGGCTCTCTGGGCTATCAGTGTAAAACGGCCAATGATGGCGTGGATGCCCTGAATGTCTTAAGTAAGAATCATATTGATATTGTGCTCAGCGATGTGAACATGCCTAACATGGACGGCTATCGTCTGACGCAGCGTATCCGACAGCTGGGGCTGACGCTGCCGGTGGTGGGGGTGACAGCCAACGCACTGGCGGAGGAGAAGCAGCGCTGTCTGGAGTCGGGAATGGACAGCTGTCTGTCGAAGCCGGTCACGCTGGATGTACTGAAGCAGACGCTATCCGTGTATGCGGAGCGGGTGCGAAAAGCGAGACAATAAAAAAGGCCCGAAAGGGCCTTTTTTATGTATCCGACGGCGCTGCGCTTGCGCGGGCCTACGGGGTCTTTAGACCGGGTAACCGCGAGGGGCACCCGGCGTAGACAGCGACGATCAATCTTTGTCCGTTGCGCTCAGCGTCACGGAAGAGAGATAGTTCAGCAGGGCGATATCGTTATCCACACCCAGCTTCATCATCGCGGATTTTTTCTGGCTACTGATGGTTTTAATACTGCGGTTCAGTTTCTTGGCGATTTCAGTAACCAGGAAACCTTCAGCGAACAGACGCAGAACTTCACTCTCTTTAGGCGAGAGACGCTTGTCGCCATAGCCACCTGCGCTGATTTTTTCAAGCAGGCGTGAGACGCTCTCAGGCGTGAATTTCTTCCCTTTCTGTAGCGCCGCCAGCGCTTTAGGCAGATCGGTAGGTGCGCCTTGTTTCAGCACAATCCCTTCAATATCAAGATCCAGAACGGCGCTCAGGATCGCCGGGTTATTGTTCATGGTCAGAACAATGATCGAAATGTCCGGGAAGTGGCGTTTAATGTATTTGATGAGCGTAATCCCATCACCGTATTTATCCCCAGGCATGGAGAGATCGGTAATGAGCACGTGCGCATCAAGTTTTGGCAGGTTGTTAATAAGGGCTGTGGAATCTTCAAATTCACCGACTACATTCACCCACTCGATCTGTTCAAGTGATTTGCGAATACCGAACAGTACAATCGGATGGTCATCGGCAATAATTACGTTCATATTGTTCATGTATAAGGCTACCTTGCTACAGCAAGCTCTTGACGTAAGCGTCAATGTCGCTGATGTATTTTTCAATGCCAGAGGCATCTTTCTCACGAATTAGATGTTCCAGCGTTTCACATAACTGCTTGCCGGGAACCAGATTAAGCATGGCAAACACCCCTTTAAGCCGGTGTGCTGTCTGTGCCAGCGCTGCAAAATCCTGCGCAGCGGACTCAGTATACAACCGCTTAACATCATCTGGTACTGTATCAACGAAGAGCGAATAATATCCGCTGGCATGGAGTTCGGCATTTTCATCGCCGCCTAACGGTGACTCCAGGATCTCTTCCTGCGCCAGATTCTCTTCAATCAGTTGTAATACAGCTTCCTGCATTGCATTGCTCATATTAAAGTTGACGCGCAGCTGCCCAGGGCCGATTTTCCGCACGCCTGGCTCATCATCGCTTAAAAGCAAGCCGGAGGCAGTAAGATTAGACGGATTATCAGTTAAAAATAGATCAAATTCTTGACTCGCGAGCCTTTCGTCCGGGGTAATGCAGGACGCGCCCCAGTTTTCCAGCTGACGAACGACGATATTACGGATCTCACTGGAGGTCACGTCCACCATCACGACCACATCATCCAGCAGACGCTCTTCATCCTCTTCCTGAGGATTCGCCGCCATTTTAACATGCAAGGAGTAGCGGGTGCCGAGGGATTCGCGCGCCTTAATGTTCAGATGACCGCCCAGCTTACGCGCCAGCTGATCGCAGAGCCAGAAGGTGAGGGCATTCGCCTTACCGTAGTGGTCGCGCTGGGTATCGTTCAGGAACGGGAAGTGCAGGTTATCGATTTCGCTCACGGTGACGCCTTCGCCCGTATCCAGAATACGGAACGTCAGACGATCGTCGGTGGACTCATCGGTGCTGACTTCAAGGGTGATCTTGCCGATCTGTGTCGTGGTGACGGCATACTGAATCAACATCATCAGGATGCGACGCAGCGCATCGCGATCGCCGTGACGCTCGTCGTTGGCCGGCAAATGGTTGTTGATCAGCAGCTGGAGCCCTTTGCGCTTGATCACCGGCAGGACTTCCGGAACCACCTCATCAATCAGATCCTGGATGGAGAAGAGCGTAGGGGTGCCCTTCCAGATGTCATTCTCCAGCATGTTCGCAAGCTGGATTTCGTCCACCAGACGAACCAGCGAGTCGGCCTGGCTGCTAAGCTGTCGGCTTTCCGGCGTGCTTAAATCAGCAATCTGCGTGGCGAGTGACTTCAGCGGCTGTTTAAAGGCATCGCCAATGTTTTGCATAAACGCCGCGCGGCCATGCTGGTTTTTCTCATACAGCCTTTGCGCCTGCTTGAGCTTTTTATTCACCAGCACTTCGCGATCCTGATCGCGGATGATGAAGATTTGCGTGCGCGAGGCGACCTGACTGCGGAACTGACGGATCTCATACAGTTCATTATTAATGGTGGCCTGAATGACGCCCTGATGCTGGTCCGCCATGGCCGTAATATTTTGCAGGTTAAGATGCGGCAGAAGGTGATCGGCAATTTTGTTGCTCATCACCGTCCGGTTTGCCTCCTGATCGTGAACAAGCACCCCAAGCGGCAGCACGGAAATAATCTCTTCATTCAGGGCACGAAGAACACGCAACTCGTTGCTGGTCCCGGCTGATACCGACGTCGAGTCGCTCTGGCGGCCCGACTGGAAACGGAAGGTGCTGTAGCCAAACAGCGCCAGCGCCAGCAGGCCGATATTCAACAGCAGCGGCAGCATAATGTTTTGCAGGGTATCAAGCATCAGGGTGCCAAAAGGCACCTGCCACACCAGCCGCATACCGGTTGAGTTG
>NZ_JABMCU010000201.1:0-7853 GCF_013179605.1 Enterobacter sp. CM29
ATGCAAATAACAAAACAGGCCCCGTCAGGGGCCTGTTTCACCACAAAAATTTCACGGCTTTCCAGTCTGTATCTAAAATGTGACTATTGCTTGTTGTTAGTCTCAGCCATCCATAGAGCACCTGCCCTGAGGTAACCGTATTAGAGTTTGCTTTAACGATAACTCCCTGGGGATAATAACCAGAACCTGGCATGGCGTTTGAACTGCTGAGAGTGTTACATATTGTACTTTCAATAACGTTCGCAACCTGACCAAGTACTGCTTCCCCCCAGTTATTCCATCCACCAAGATTGCTGTTACAGAGAATACACCGGGTTAATACAAGATTGCTTGCGTTACGAATTGCATACACTGCATTGGTCTGCCTTGGGCAGTCAATACTGTAACGATTATACGCAGGTATGTACGCTGATGTTTTCCCATTAGGAATGCCGATGATCCAGGCGAACCCAGTGCCTGTGCCCAGGCAATCATAAGCTGAAACCTTAAATATACATGATTGAATGTCGTAATGTCCTGCAACTGAATCCTTCCACTGCGTCCCGATTGTCTCAATCTCACATCCCAATACTTGCCCGTTAAAGCCGTAAATAGCACCAGAATTGCAATTATGGTGTCGAATTTTGATCTTGCTATCCACACATGTATCAACTTCAGCAGCAACCCCTCCATCTTTATTTTGAATATCAATGTCGCAATTTTTGAAACGTGTCAGATATGGTTTGCAGTTATTACTAAGGATGGCCTTGATTTTAAGATTATTGACATTATACGACTTACCTAATATGCATACTCCAAATGCGCTATTATCTGCAACTATATTAATGAAACCGCTATCAATAATTTGATAGTCGAAATTAGGCTCCAAATCAACTCCGCCAGGCTGCTGAACCCCGCCTACTATGCCGCCAACATTATTGATAGAGACATCAATATTGAAGTTTTTGCAGCTGATAACTGAGATGGCGTTACGGCCGTCAATAACACCGTTGGAAATCGTTCCTCTTAGGCGCAGGCCATTAGTAATGGCACTATTTGACAACCAGTCAGATTGAGAAACATAAAATCCGTCGCCTTTAATATCTTTAATTTCATGAGTGAAGTCGAACCGCCCACCACCTGCTATGCCGACACAATAAATGTGCTCCTCATCTGGCTGTAGAGTTCTCTGCCCATCGAATCTGAGATGCCCTGTAACATCGAAAACATCTTTCAATAAGATGCCCATGTAAGCTGGCATTCCGGCATTGTTTTCAGAAGTGGAAGTTCGTTGTTTTAACTTCAGCATGCCCTCACACTGAAAGCGCGTGTTGTTATAGCTACTGTTATTGAGCGTGATACCTGCAACGATAAATTCTCCCTCTGGAATGACAACCAACTTCCCTTTCTTGGCATCAACCAGACGCTGCAATGCAACGCTGCTGTCCGTGCCAGGCACACCTCCGGCGTCAAGTAACGTTATGCGGGAAGTGAGGCGCTTCCAGCGCTTGCCGCCAGCAGTAACAAATACATCCACGCCATTATCAGCGCTAGTTGTATCTGTGTTGTCATACCACAAAATGCCGCCACCATACCCAGTACCAGATGCATACTCTACAAGGCTGATCATCTGCTTATTGATGGTCGGTTCAACCAGTCGCAGGGCCGTTACCGTCGCGCAGCGGCCTATTAATTTAAAACCATCAGCCGCAGACAGGTCTTTCCTCAGCACATCAGAAACTTCTACTGGTTGCCACTTTCCTGGGCCAGTGCCTCCAGCGGAAGCAGGCGTAGATCCAGAAGGTACATCTTTTGGGAGAGTAGAAAGATCATCCCAGCGATACCAGATTAATGTTGTCGTGTCCTGCAAAAGGTCACCGGCAGCCGTCACCGTTCCGCCACCCTGGAATGTACCTTTAAGGTTCCAACCAAGATTGTAGATCTGCTGCAAGACTAGCTGTTTCAGCCCTTCAATCGTGTAATGCTGCACACCGAAGCGGTCTACGTACCATTGAGAAAAGGACGTAACGAACTCGTCAATTTTTCCCGCATTAAACTTCAGATCGCGTGGTGATTCGCTAGGGACAGACAAATTAGTAGGTTGCGTAGCCATATTGATTCCATAAAAAAACCCGGCACGGTGGCCGGGTCTGGTTGGTCGGGGACGGTTTTTATTGGTAGATGGCGTCGCTATATTCCGCGACGGTCAGAGATACCGTGTTATCTGTGTTCGGCTTGATGCTATTGACCGTCCATAGTTGGCTGTTCAGCTCCTCCACCGTTGCTATGAGGTAGCGTGACGGGAGCTGTACAGTGTCTCCGTTCCAGATATTGAGTTGAATGTCGGGTATTGCCGCAGTGAAGCCGTACTTGGTGTCGGTGCGGGCCGTCGCCGGATAACGCAGCGTCGGGTTACCCAAGCTGTCGGTGACAAGGACATACATCGAACCGGTGAAGGTGATCGGCTCACTGGTATCGAAATCATTCCCGGAGCGGCCGGTGACGTAACCACCCTGCTGGTTGCTGTCGTAGATGTCGGGCATCTGAATGACGCTACCGACCTGGATAATGCCGTCCTCAAACACTTTGGCGTTCATCTTCACGCGCGAGTAGATCAGGCGTTTGGTTTCGCGCAGAGCTCGCTCCCGGGCCTGATACTCATTACGGAAGCCGACGATCTCCAGCTTGTTCGGGTTCTCCGCTTCCTGTTCAACGATAGCGCCGTTCAGCACGCGGTAGTTGATGTACGTCTTATTGTTCGTGGTCGGGTGAACGTAGGACACCTGCACGCCGTCATAACCGCCTGGAAGAGTAGCTTCGTACGTCATTTTGTACTCGTCAGTCTTCATGTTGGCCCGGTTGAATACTGCCGCCGGGTAGTCAACCTTCTGATCACGGGCAAACGTCAGCACGCCGTCATCCCAGTACGCCACCACCGACGCCGCATTGCAGATCGCCTGCACGCGGTCGCCCAGTGAGTCGTTCTCGTCGTCAAACGTGTAGTCGAAGTAGCCCAGACGCTCGTCAGGCAGGCTTTCAGCAATAGAGTACAGACCGTAAAGGTCAATGCTGCTTACCGGCTGCTCGCCCATAATCAGCCAGGTGTGAGCCACTGCATCAGCGAACGAGCGCGACGGCCTCAGGGTGTAATCAACCGTCTGCGTGTCCAGGTCGTACGTAATGGTGTGGCGCGTCACCAGTGCGTTATATTTGCGCTCGCGGCTGCCAAGAGCGTTCTCTGTCGCCCGGACTTTTACTCGCACAAGCGTGTCGGTAGGGTGAACGACGTTTGTCCTGATGTTGATGCTGTGGATCTCTTCGACCTTGAGCAGTGACGCGTCGCCGGAGTTATCCGTGCGCTGGAAGCTGACCGCGTATTTCCCGAAGCCGCCGGTCGGAGTGATCTTGTCAGTTCGATAAAACACCTCACTCGTCGACTGATGCGGCGTCGTCTGCCTGTATGTAAACGTCTGCTGCGTTCCCGGCACCTGGTTGTAGTCGTCGTCGATTTTCCAGATGACAACCTTCCAGTTGGTCTCTTTCTTCCCGCCGAGGCTGGACTGAGTATGCAGCCACAGCTGCGTTGACTCGACCGGGGAAAAGAACGGCCCAACCACCAGTGCCTCGTTATCGTTGAGGACGAATTTCGTGGTGTTGATCGTGGCATTCGCCGGGATGTCCTGCGGACCCTCCAGCTGGTTCATCGTAAACGTGTACCAGCGCACCGGGTTAACAACCGCGCCGTCGTTTGTTTCAACGGCGGAGATCAGCGTGCCGGAGAATGTAGCATCGGTAGTAACGGTTCCGGAGGCCGTGCTGTACGTCACGTTGATGGTGAAAGTCACCGCGTGCGGCAGCACCAGCCCCATGAAATAGTCAAACTCAGACTGCTTGACGATTTTCATCGCTATCTGTCCGCCGGAATACGTTCCGCTGACAACCGTGTTTGCCGTTGCTGTTTCGATCGGGAAGTCGCTGGCTTCGTTCTGACCGGGAACTTCCTGACCGTCAACGTCATCGAATCCGTAACCTTCGACGATCTGCGGGATTACTTCGCCAGGCTGGAAGAACTGGAATTCAGCACCGGCCAGAGAGCCGAGGCTTGATTCTGAGTAGCGCACCGACTCGTAATCGTATTTACCGATTCCGATGCACATCCACTCTGTAACGTACTTCAGGCCGCCGTCGGTAGACGTCTGGTGCACGTATTCGAACACCGACTCCTGAATCAGATCCGGGAACGAACGAATCTGCCCGCAAATGTCCGGCTTGGCCTTGTAAACGCGCGCCGTGTTTGTCTGACCGGTCAGGCTATTGTTCGGTGAGTCGACGGTATTACCGCCGTTGTTCGCGATTGCCGGCTTCGGCGCCAGGAACGCAAATACCTGACCAACCACTTTAAAGATCGGGCTCAGGATGTCGCCGACAATGCCCTTTGGCTGGTCGAATATCTGGATATGGTCCAGCTCGCTCAACTCAAACGCCAACTCATCATCGTCGCCCAGCTTTACGCCGTTGCGGACGATCAGCAGATCGCGGTGAAAGGTAGCATCATTGGCCGCCAGCCAGTCATAAAAAAGGGTGCCGCTTGGCACCCTGCAACGCAGCTTAGACGTTCCTGGAAAATTCGATATCTCAACCAGCGCCATATTCGAAAAACTCCACTTTGGTGAATGCCCGCTGAATGACCAGCAACGAGTCCATGCGTACGCTTCCGTTCTCGCCGCGTGAATGCAGCGCCTGCCTGTTAAGCACCAGCCCAACATGCGCCGGTTGCGCGCCGCGGTACCCGACGAATATCCCGCCCTCGACCTGATTATCGACCTGGCGCCAGAAAACAACGTCACCCTGATAGCAGGTGAAGAAGTCCGCCCCGGCTTCGTAGTCCGGTGTCTGGTGCAACTCAATGCCGAGGACGTGCCGGTAATACAGCACCACCAGCCCCCAGCAATCCACCTTTTCGAACGAACAGGCCCGGTTAGCCCACGGCACGCCGATCATCCTGCTGATAAAATCAGAGGTACTGAAGGCCAGTGTATTCCGTTGGGTCATAGAGCCTTCCGATGTTGTTGTTTAGAGGGTTGGTGACAGACAGAGTGACCGATGCGGCGTCGGCATCGATATCTACCGTCTTTACGTAAAGCTGCCAGGACTTAATCGGCACAGACACGTCTCCGCTGTCGAAGATCTGCCGGGTGGCCGTGATAGCTGTTAGCCGGGCCGCGCCCTTCCACTGCTTCATCAGCGCTTTGATGTCCGACGACAGCCGCCCTAACTTCACCGTCGCATCGATCACCGGCGTACCGCTCTGCTGGCTCTCTTCGATTTCAAAACGGGCGGGTGTGTACGTCTGGCCGCCAAGCGTCTTCGGGAAGAACTGCTTATCGACCAGGCGGACATAGCCGAAGGATGGATGGTAGAACGTGATGGTGTCGTACAGTCCGCGCGTCGGGCGCTGCTGCTTATAAGCTCTGAAGGTAGGCATCACGGCACTCTCGGTAAAGATTCCGGGTCGCGCCCGTCAGGATAACCCGTGACAACGATATCCAGCCACGAATCCCACGGTGGAGGCAGCTCAACAATTATGTCGTCAAACTCGTCGTCAGCGTTATAGAGGTGGTTCGCAATAACGGTCCCCGTCCAGGTCACCACCCCACCGTCGATACTGGTTTGGACTGGCATCTGCGTGAAGTGAAGCTCCTGCAATTGCAGGCCACTGCCGCCAAGATTGATATTCATCCGGAACCAGTTCAGGCCCCGGTTGAGATAGTTAGGGCTGCGCAACCACTGCTGGAATGCTCGCTCCTCAGCCAGAGTGAAGATCCACGTCAGCGACCAGGTCACTTTCAGGTCGTCGGTTTGATTCTCGAAGATAGCCGGGCCGACCGCTGGCTGATCGGTCTGGAACCCGGTATCGAGCGTCATGTTTTTGCTGGCCTTCTGCGCCAGCGGCAGCCAGTCGGGATAGTCGATAATTGGCATCAGCCCTGCCCCCTTGGCGTGCGTTTAACGTTCATGTTGCTGGTTATGGCGTTACTGATTGGGCCGCCGTTGTTCAGGTCGGCGACAATTACATCCACCGTCACTCCGCCATTAGCATCCGTACCAGCCTGCGCATCGACCGAGGATGACGTGTAGTTCTGGATGTTTATTACCACCCCTCCACCTCCGCCGGCAGTCATCTCCTTGTTGCTGATCACCCGACCGTTATCACCAGGAATCATGTACTGCTTACCAGTGCTGGCCTGGTAAATCTCAGGCATGCCCCCTTCGCCGACTTGATACATCCCGCCTGCACTCACCGGGCCGCCATTCTTACGCTTGCCAGACAAAGCCAGGATGCCAGCCATCGCGCCGAGACCAATAGCCACTGCGCCACCGAATGAAGCCACGGAGGACATGATGGCCGCTGGAGTCCATGCCGCCGTAGTAGCCGCAGCCGCAGCCGTCGAAGTCGCTGTCGTGGTTGCGATGCCTGCCGCCTGTGCGGTGGTGGATGCTGCAACCGCCGCGGTAGTGGCCGCCTGGCCCATAATGGCCGACTTAACCCACTCGACGCCCATCTGCACAAATGTGTTTACCAGGCTATTTAAAACAGTTCTTCCTAAAGATTTAGCCGCTTCTTCAGCGTCCATGCTTTTGGTGATAAGGCCAGTCAGAGTGTTAGAGGCATTATTGCCGAATGCGGTAAATGCCGCCGCCGCTGCCTGCGTGGCAGCATTCTGTTGCGCCCATTCTTCCCACATCGCAGCGTTACGCTGATCACGATACTGCTGCTCGATAGCGGCACGCGCTGCCTCAGCCTCCCCGATCTTCTGCGGGTAAAGTTGGGCGTAAAGCTGGATGTCAGCAATGTCTTTCTGATGCTGGCTATCCAGCCCGGCAGTTTTGCTGGTTTTACCCTGGATGGTACTGAACTTATTGGCAGCCTCTGTGCGCTCCCGTTCAGCCTTGGCTTGCTCACGCAATGCGTTGGCATTGTCCCAGGCTTTTCCTGCCAGTTGCCCGGCCAGCAGAAGTTGTTCCTGCGTGGCTGTGTTACCGAGAGACTGTTGCGCATTAAGCACGGCCTGCGCTCTGGACAGTTCACCGACACTGCCAGCTGACAGCTCGGCCTTCTGCCTCAGTTCATCCAGCTTTTGATTAACAGATTCTTGAGCTTTAGCGTATTGCTCAGCTTCTTTCTGTGCCGCAGACTTTCCGCCTTTCGCTTTGCTGCCAGTAGCTGAGGCGGTCCTTTTAATCTCGATCGGCTTTGTGTTAGCCGCGGTCTGTGATGCTTTGGACACAGCGTCCAGGTCGCCAACCAGCATGGCGGCTTTATTGCTCAGCCCGGCCAGAGCGTTGTTTTGCGCCTCCCAGCCATCAAGCCCAAGCCATGACCAGGTGCGCGCGCGGCGAGTAAACATTTCAGCGGTGCTGTTCAGATCCGATATCTGAGCATCTGCCGACGCCGCTTTACCCACCAGCCGGTCGAGTGCAGCAGTCATTGAATCGATAACCGCAACCAGCCCTGTGCTTGCTCCAGTCGCCTGGTTAACAGAGTCAATCATCGACAGGAATGAGTTTGTCAGCGCGGTATTAGCCTGTGAAAGCGTGCGCGGTAGTTTCTCGAACTCTGCATTCACTGAGCCGGTTTGCTTCTGAATGGCGTTGAGAGCATCTTCTGCCGTCAGTTTCCCGTCCAGCATGAGCTGACGAAGCTCTCCGATGCTTACACCCATCCCGGCGGCAATCTGGCGCGCCAGTTCCGGCATTTGCTCAAGGATGGAGTTGAACTCCTCCGTCCGAACCGTACCGGAGGAAATTGACTGGCCGAACTGACGAAGAGCATTCGCCATTTCTTCTGCCGAGGATCCGCCAATGCGACCTAT
>NZ_JABMCU010000202.1:0-7837 GCF_013179605.1 Enterobacter sp. CM29
CCCAGCCCTGCGGAGTCGACCGTTAACGCAGGCTGGTAATTTTTCAACAGCCTTTCAGCCGTGGGGGAACGGCAAATGTTCCCCACACACACCACCAGAATTTTGTTAAACATCGCGGCTTACCAGGTATGAATGTCGCTCGCCGTATCCGTCATGTAGCGAACGCCACTGATGGTAGGCAGCAACTGGTTGATCAGACGGTTCCAGCGGGCAACCGGCGCGGTGGTGACATAGACCACATCGTATGGCTGGAGACGGAACGACGTTGCCATGACCAGCGACGTCGCGTCGGACATGTCCAGCTGGTAGATGTTGGCAATCTTGCCTTTCGCGTTTTCGCCTTTGATCGGACGGATCACAAAGATGCCGCTGGCGTTGGAGGCGGTCAGATCGATACCTTCCGCGTTGCCCAGCGCTTCGGTCAGGGTCATACCGCTGAAGTCCATCTTAAGGGTGCTCTGTTTCTTCACTTCACCCATCACGAACACTTTCAGATCGTCGTTGCGCGGCACGTAAAGAATATCGCCCGGATAGAGGAGACGGTTCTGGGTCAGGTCACCGTTTTGCATCAGCGCCTGAAGCGAAATGCGCTGCTCTTTGCCGTTGTGGGTGAGCACCACGTTGCGCCAGTCAGCACCGTCGGTTAAGCCGCCTGCGGCATTGATCGCATCAAGCACGGTGAGCGGGACGTTGGTGATAGCCTGCTGGCCGGATTTGTTGACCTGGCCTGAGATATAGGCTTTCTGGGATCGGAACGCGGCGATATTAACGTCCACCTGCGGGTCAGCAATGTACTGCGCCAGGCGGCCGGTAATATCACTACGGATCTCAGCAAGCGTTTTGCCCGCGACGTGCACTTTGCCAATGTAGGGATAGAACATGGTGCCATCGGACTGTACCCAGTTACCGGTGTCGCTTGAGCTGCGGTACTGGCCCGCAGGTGTGGTCAGTTCCGGGTGATCCCAGACGGTCACGTTAATCACGTCACCCGGACCAACGCGATACTGGTAAGAGGCAATTTCCTGGTCCAGAGACATATTTGGCTGAGCAACATTCGGACGTGGGCGTAATTGTTCTACCAGACGTGGGGTTAATGGGTAAACATTCACCATTTTGTCGAGATCAAAATCAGCATCCTGCTGTTTAATCACATCCTTGCCCATTGTTGACATATTGCTGCCGGGAAAGACCGTGCAACCACTCATCAAGGTCACAGACACCAATAATGGCATCAATTTCATTTTGGATTTCATCATTGATTATTTATCACTTTGGCAGAGTAATTATCCTGTGCAATTAAAATAAGCGCGGGTCGTGGTGACAATCAGAATGCAGTTAATCATTTAGCAATATAACTGGCATCAGTCCTAAAAAAAGCTTATTCATCCATTGGCTATTGACAGAATAATTGAGGCTGATTCACACGCTTTCAGGCACGCTACCGCCCTTGGCTTTCAGTTACCAATCCACTGACTAAACAATGCGTTATGGTTAGACACCCTCTTGGATCAGGCCTTTTGAGAAATATATCCGCCACCTTAAACGGGTGATTGATAATGTATAACCTTCACCAAAGACTGAAACAAAAATAGCAACAAGGAGATTTAACATTTGATGCTGGAAGAATTGTTGCAGCTAACCTAATAGCAGGCAAGGAGACAACCGTCCTAATATTCGTTTTTAAGATTAATATTAAGAGCAAAGTTTTGAGGTTTTCGGATTTTCTTTATATTGACAAAATAGAGCACCAGACCATTTATTGCGATATATCCTAAATATCGTCTTATGTAATTAAATCTTCGCATTTAACTTATTTACACAGCCCCGCAAATGGGTTTTACCTAAGTGTAGCATTAAGAGAAATCTCACCCCGGCATTGCAATTTCCGTCTGCTTTATCCATGATCGAAGTGTGACATTAGTCATATAACAGAAGGTATTGCATTTACTATGGAATGGATTGCCGATCCATCAATCTGGGCCGGGCTGGTGACGCTGGTCGTCATCGAATTAGTGCTCGGCATTGATAACCTGGTGTTTATCGCCATCCTTGCCGATAAATTACCCCCTTCACAACGCGACCGCGCCCGCGTGACCGGTCTTCTGCTCGCCATGGTGATGCGTCTGCTGTTACTGGCCTCAATATCATGGCTGGTCACGCTGACCAAACCCTTATTCAGCGTGCAGGGTCTGAGCTTTAGCGCCCGCGACCTGATCATGCTTTTCGGCGGATTGTTCCTGCTGTTCAAAGCCACGGTTGAGCTTAATGAGCGGCTGGAAGGAAAAGACAGTGAAAACCCCACCCAGCGGCGCGGCGCTAAATTCTGGCCGGTGGTCGCGCAGATAGTGGTGCTGGATGCCGTCTTTTCTCTCGACTCCGTGATTACTGCCGTCGGGATGGTTGACCATCTGGCGGTGATGATGGCCGCCGTGATCATTGCCATCACCCTGATGGTGCTCGCCAGTAAAGCCCTGACGCGCTTCGTGAACAGTCACCCGACTATCGTCATTCTCTGTCTGAGCTTCCTGCTGATGATTGGCTTTAGCCTGGTGGCGGATGGTTTTGGCTTCCATATCCCGAAAGGATATCTGTACGCTGCCATTGGTTTCTCGGTGCTTATTGAGTTTCTTAACCAGCTGGCCATTTTCAACCGCCGCCGTTTTCTTTCCGCGAACCAGACATTACGACAGCGCACCGCAGATACGGTGATGCGCCTGCTGAGCGGCAAAAAAGAGGATGCCGAGCTGGATGCTGAATCCGCTGCGATGCTAGCCGACCACAGCGACGGGCAGATCTTCAACCCGCAGGAACGCCGGATGATAGAGCGCGTGCTTAACCTCAACCAGCGCTCGGTCAGCAGTATCATGACCTCCCGCCACGACATTGAGCATATTGACCTGACGGCACCGGAAGAGCAGATCCGTGCCCTGCTGGATAAAAACCAGCACACCCGCGTGGTGGTGACCGGCGGAGAAGAGGAAGAAGAGCTGCTGGGCGTGGTACACGTGATTGACCTGCTGCAACAGCAGCTTCACGGTGAGCCGCTCAACCTGCGCGCGCTGGTGCGCCAGCCGCTGGTCTTCCCGGAAGCGCTGCCGCTGCTCTCCGCGCTGGAGCAGTTCCGCAACGCGCGTACCCACTTCGCGTTTGTCGTTGATGAGTTTGGTTCTGTGGAAGGGCTGGTGACGCTCAGCGACGTGATGGAAACCATCGCCGGTAATTTGCCTAATGAGGTGGATGAGATCGATGCACGCCACGATATTCAGAAAAACGCAGACGGCAGCTGGACCGCCAACGGCCATATGCCGCTCGAAGATCTGGTGCAGTTCGTTCCGCTTCCGCTGGACGAGAAGCGCGAATACCACACCATCGCCGGTTTGCTGATGGAATATCTGCAACGTATTCCGCAGCCGGGCGAAGAGGTCCAGGTGGGGGATTACATGATCAAAACCTTGCAGGTAGAGAGCCATCGCGTGCAGAAGGTGCAGCTGATACCGCTGCGCGGTGAGGATGAGATGGATTTTGAGGTGTAAAAAAGCCGGGTGGCGCTTCGCTTACCCGGCCTACGGTGTCTGGCTTTTGTAGGCCGGGTAAGGCGAAGCCGCCACCCGGCACAACAGGCATCAGAGCTTATCGAGCAACTTTTTCACGTCCTTACCAGACTGAGACTCTTTATTGCGGTCCGCCCAGTCATTCAGCCGACGTTTCGCTTCATCCTGAAGGTGCTTACGCAGGATCTGATCGACCTGCAAACTGTAATTGAGTTCCTGCCATTTTCCGTACACGCGCAGCGGTATCGGCGTCTCTTTCAGGAACTCGACAAGCTGGCCTTCCCCTTCCCAGCCAGCCTTCACGCGGACGTTGAAGCGGGTGTCAACCGTCTCTTTCACCAGATCCAGCGCGCCGTTTCCGGTCAGCGCCAGCAGGGACGAGATTCCCTGCATCTCGTCGAGTGAGAGCTGACCGTTGTCGAGGGCAAGCTCGCTGGTAAAGCTGTCGAGACGGGTTGCGCTGTCGTAGTTTTCATTCGCCTTCACGCTGCTGCTGCGCTCTACCGCCTGCTGCACCAGTTGCTGGAAGTTCAGCCCTTCCATGCGCGAATCTTTTAGCTCAACGTGCGCCTGCCCCTTCCAGCTACGACGGAAGGCGTCCGCATCAATCTTCGTGCCGGAGAAATCCCCGGCCAGCGACAGCTGCCCCGTGAGGGAAATCGGGTAATTAAAGGCTTTCAGGATGGTGCCAATCTCAACGTTTTCCAGACGCGGCTGGAACGCGGCGCTGGCAACGTCTTTACGTACGTCCAGCGTGCCCGGCAGGGAGAGATTTCCTGCCCCCATTTTTCCGCTGAGCTCAGAGATGACCAGCAGGCCGTTGTGGTTGAACATCTGGCTGTTGACGTCAGTAAAATCAATCCCACGCCAGCGCACGCTGTTCGCTTTCAGCAGAATGTCGGCGGTAAATCCGCGCAGACCATTGTAGTCAGGCAGATCGAGACTGGAGGAGATCACCGGACGCGACTGCGTGACCTGGCTTTGCCCTACCTGCGCGACACCCTCATCGGTCGCATTCACCGTTTGGGCCGCGAGCAGGTTCTCAAGGTTCAGCTTGTCGAATTGCAGATCCAACACCCACTTGGGTTTCTCATCAAGCGTGACGCTCGCCTGCCCCTTCAGGGAACTGTCGTTGGCCTGGAGGTTGAGCGCGTTCAGTTCGAGCTGTTTGCGCTCTTCGTGCCACACCGCCTGCATAGTGCCCTGGCCGGCGATCCCCTTCGCGGGTAAATCCGCGCCGGTCAGCTGCCAGTTGACCTGCTGAACGTCGGCCGTCAGCTGGTGCGGGTAGTCAGAGGCGTTCACGTTCGCATTCATCGACAGGTTGAGATCGCGCTGGTTACGGTTGATCCGCCCGGAGAACTCCATGGTCGCGTGATGGTTGGCGTCCTGCTCCATTCTGAGGTTGATATTGCGGACGGTGATCTGTTCGTCATCCTCATGCTGGAAAACCAGCACGCTGTCAGCAACTTTCAGATTACCAATATCGAAAGACCAGCCGGTGTCAGACGGAACGTCAGGCAAAGTATTTTCACGCGGTGCGACCGGAGCATTCGCCTGACGAACGGCTTCGGTTTGTGGCGTAAGCTGAATCACCGCCCCTTTCAGCATCACCTGTTCAACCTGGAGCTCATGGGATAAGAGCGGGATGAGCGCGACATCAAGACGCATGTTATCCGCCGTAACAAGCGGCTGCGCGGCGCCCGGCGCGGTGAGCGACATACGTCCGGAGAGAATGCTGAGCTGCGGCCAGACGTGCCAGCGCAGCGGCCCGTCCAGCTTGAGTTCATACCCGCTGCGCGCTTCAACCTGCCGCACCATGTAGGCCCGGAAGTCATTCGGGTTAACCAGCAGCACCAACGCTGAAAGGCCAGCCACCAGCACCACCAGCAAAATCATCAGCGTTGTCAGAACTCTTCTCATGGCTTCCTCAGTGAACTCACAGATCAGTCTTTATCGATACGGCTGGCAACCGCACCCTGCTGGTCGCGATATTTTGCGTCCTGACGGCGGTTATAAGGACGGTCTGCCGGGCCGGTCAGCGGTTCGAAGCTCAACGCACCGATCATCATTCCCGGGCGAAGCGCCAGCGGCAGTTTACCGGCGTTAAAGAACTCCAGCACGATACGGCCAGACCAGCCCGGATCGATACGGTGCGCGGTGACGTGCACCATCAGGCCCAGACGCGCCAGAGAAGAGCGTCCGTCAAGCCAGCCGACCAGATCCGCAGGCAGCGTGACCGATTCAAAGGTCACCGCCAGCGCCAGTTCGCCAGGATGGAGATAAAACGCCTCTCCTTCTTCGATGACGATTTCGTCACTCATGACGCGATCCAGCGCTGCACTGACTTCGTCTTTCGGCCCGCTGAGGTCGATAAACGGTGCCGTGTGGCCGCTGAAGGTGCGGAACTTATTCCCCAGACGTACATCGACGGTCACGCCGTTAATACGCTCAACCGGCGGACGCGGGGTGATAGACAGGCGGCCTTCATCCAGCCAGGCTTCTATATCGCGGTCACAAAGACGCATGGCACTTTCTCCTTTCGTGCATCGCGCCCTGAATCCTTACGGCGTCAGGGCAAAACCAGGTTATCTCTGAACGGTACACAATTCACACGGCTTATTCAAAAAACTGACTGATTTTCGCTTTTAAGATATCAATGGCAATACGGTTTTTACCGCCGCGAGGCACAATAATATCGGCGTATTGTTTAGAAGGCTCAATAAATTGCAGGAACATCGGGCGAACGGTTTTCTGATACTGCGCCATCACGGAGTCCATGGAGCGACCGCGTTCGTTAACGTCGCGTTTAATACGCCGCATCAGGCAGATATCCAGCGGGGTATCGACGAAAATCGAGAAGTTCATTGATTCGCGCAGACGGGCGTCGGTGAGCAGCAAAATCCCTTCAAGGATAATCACCTTCTTGGGCTCAATGCGGATCGTTTCCTGGGTGCGGGTATGTTCCACGTAACTGTAGACGGGCAGCTCAATCGCCTCGCCGCGCTTCAGCGCTTCCAGATGCTGGAACAGCAGACTGTGATCCATCGCACTGGGGTGGTCGTAGTTGGTTTTTACGCGCTCTTCCATCGAAAGATGGGATTGATCTTTGTAATAGCTATCTTCGGGAATAACACCGATATGCTCATCACCCACTTGTTCACGCAGTTCGCGATAAAGCGTACTGGCAATAAGACTTTTACCTGAAGCCGATGCGCCGGCGATGCCTATGATGACGCACTGATGAGACTTATCAGTCATAAATTTAGCGACCTGATTAACCTGGATGTAAGGAAGGACGACGCCGGAGCGTCAAACGCGGCAATTATAGGGATTTCGGGGGCGTGATACCAGTCGAATGCGCAGGTTATGCGAGGCGGGCTGAAAAGGGCCGTTTCACGCCTTTAGCGAAATTTTTACGCACGGATTTTCACCATTTCACCCCCCTTCTTCGCAGAGTAACTATTTTATAAGTCTATGAAGTCAAAATCTGAGCACTCAGCATATGAATTGTAAAATGTTTGTACTAGCATAAACCAAATTAATGATTTCACGCGTCCGGAGCTGGCTCCTGACAACACGGCGTCCCTGGATAGAGCGGTAATGAATAAACAATACCAGCGGGTTTTGGTTACTACCCCACATCCTTTACTGCGGCTTGTCTGTCTGGGTCTGGTCACGTTCATCTTCACCTTATTTTCCCTTGAGCTGACTCGCTTTGGTACGCTGCTGGCGCCATTGTGGTTCCCGACATCCATTATGATGGTGGCGTTTTACCGCCATGCGGGAAAAATGTGGCCCGGCATCGCCCTCGCCTGCTCCTTTGGCAATATTTTTGCCTCGTGGATGCTCTTTTCATGGGAATCAATCAACTTAACCTACACGGCAATCAATATTATTGAGGCTTGTGTTGGTGCGGTGTTGCTGCGTAAGCTGCTCCCCTGGTATAACCCGCTGCAAAACCTCAACGACTGGATACGCCTTGCCCTCGGCAGCGCCCTGGTGCCGCCGCTGGTGGGCGGCATTCTGGTTCATTTTCTGGTGCCAGGCGCGGAGCCGCTGCGTAATTTTCTGTTTTGGGTACTTTCAGAAGCCATTGGCGCGCTGGCGCTTGTACCGTTAGGTCTGCTGTTTAAACCGCATTACCTGCTGCGCCACCGCAACCCGAGACTGCTGCTGGAAACGCTGGTGACCCTGGTCGTTACGCTGGTTCTTAGCTGGACGGCAATCACCTGGCTGCCGTGGCCGTTCACCTGCATCATCGTTTTGCTGATGTGGAGCGCGGT
>NZ_JABMCU010000203.1:0-7824 GCF_013179605.1 Enterobacter sp. CM29
ATGCCGAACTCAGAAGTGAAACGCCGTAGCGCCGATGGTAGTGTGGGGTCTCCCCATGTGAGAGTAGGGAACTGCCAGGCATCAAACAAGTGAAGAGGCCATCCGCAAGGATGGCCTTTTTGCGTTTCTGCACCTGCTTCCTTTCCATAAACTAATCACCCATCCCTTCGTATATACGGTAAACTATCCCGGTTTTTGCATCAGGATAGCGTCTATGAATCACTCCCTTAAGCCCTGGAATACCTTTGGTATTCAACGGAATGCTAATCAAATTGTACGTGCCGACAGTGCTCAGCAGTTGCTGAATGCCTGGCAAAACGCAACAGAAAACGGTGAACCCGTACTTATTCTGGGCGAAGGAAGTAATGTCCTGTTTCTCGATGATTTTGCGGGGACGGTAATCGTTAATCGCATCATGGGGATTGAGCGTAAAGAGAGCGCTGACAGCTGGCATTTACACGTGGGTGCTGGCGAAAACTGGCACCATCTGGTGCAATATACCCTTGAAAAAGGGATGCCCGGACTGGAAAACCTGGCCCTGATCCCGGGCTGTGCAGGATCATCTCCTATTCAAAACATCGGTGCCTACGGCATCGAACTGAAACACGTCTGCGAATATGTCGACTGCATCGAACTCGCGACCGGAACGGCGAAGCGTTTGACCGCAGAGCAGTGCCGTTTTGGCTATCGCGACAGCATTTTCAAGCACGACTATCAGGATCGTTTTGTCATTGTGGCCGTTGGCCTGCGTCTGCCGAAAGCATGGAAACCCGTTCTGACTTACGGCGATCTGGCCCGTCTCGATCCGGCTACCGTCACACCGCGTGAGGTTTTTGATTCCGTTTGCCACATGCGAATGACCAAGCTACCGGACCCGAAAGTTAACGGAAATGCGGGCAGTTTCTTCAAAAATCCGGTGATCGGCAGCGAAAATGCGAAAGCGTTTCTCGCTGGTTGGCCAACGGCCCCGCATTATCCTCAGGCGGATGGCAGCGTGAAGCTGGCCGCAGGCTGGCTTATCGATCAATGTGAATTAAAAGGTACTACGCTTGGTGGCGCTGCTGTTCATCGTCAGCAGGCACTGGTGCTGATCAATCAGTCCAACGCGACAAGTGAGGATGTCGTCAACCTGGCGCATCATGTTCGCCAGCGTGTGGGCGAAAAATTTAACGTCTGGCTGGAGCCTGAAGTTCGCTTTATTGGCCGAACGGGCGAAGTGAATGCCGTGGAGACCATTGCGTGAAGGACAATACTATTCCGTTAACTCTCATCGGTATTCTTGCTGATGGCGAGTTTCATTCTGGCGAGCAGCTGGGCGAACAGCTGGGCATGAGCCGCGCTGCCATCAATAAACATATTCAAACGCTCCGCGACTGGGGCGTGGATGTGTTTACGGTACCGGGAAAAGGCTACAGCCTGCCGGAACCAATCCAGTTACTGAATGAAGAGATCATCCGCAGCCAGATTGGACACGGTAACGTCGCGGTATTGCCGGTCATTGATTCGACGAACCAGTATCTGCTGGATCGCCTGAGCGAGCTGAAATCCGGTGATGCCTGCGTTGCCGAGTACCAACAGGCAGGACGTGGCCGCCGGGGGCGTAAGTGGTTTTCGCCATTTGGCGCCAACCTCTACCTTTCCATGTACTGGCGGCTTGAACAGGGGCCAGCTGCGGCCATCGGGCTGAGCCTGGTCATCGGCATTGTGATGGCAGAGGTGCTGCATGATTTGGGTGCCGATCAGGTGCGGGTAAAATGGCCCAACGATCTGTATCTCAACGATCGAAAGCTGGCGGGGATCCTGGTCGAACTGACGGGAAAAACAGGCGATGCCGCACAGATCGTCATTGGGGCGGGGCTGAACATGGTGATGCGAAACGTGCAGAACGATGTCGTGAACCAGGCCTGGACCAACCTACAGGAAGCGGGGATCACCATCGATCGCAATACGCTTGCCGTCCGCATGATCAATGAGTTGCGTAGTTCGCTGACGCTCTTTGAACAAGAGGGGTTAGCGCCATTCCTGTCCCGCTGGGAAAAGCTGGATAACTTTATTAACCGACCGGTGAAGCTGCTGATTGGGGATAAAGAGATTTACGGCACATCACGCGGCATTGACGCGCAGGGCGCGTTGCTGCTTGAACAGGATGGCGTGATTAAGCCCTGGGTGGGCGGTGAAATTTCGTTACGAAGTGCAGAGTAACCCTCTCCCCACAGGGGGAGAGGGTGTAGCAGGTCACTGCGGATACGGCACCCAATCCCCGGCATTCAGCCGGACATAAGGCTTATTCTGATACTGGATCACCACCGCATTGGCGTTTTCCGATACCTCCGCCGTCTGCGGCAGCCCGCTGGTGAGCTGATCCCAGTTCACGCTATCTTCCACAAACAGCTTACCGTCTACAGCGCGAGCAACCAGTTCCGAGATGGCCAGATAGCTGCTTGGCTGGGTGATCTCAACTGGCGCGCCCTGATGCGGTGCCTTCATGCCAAAGAACTTAATCCCGGCCGGAACGTTTGTGATGGACGGGCTTGGGATATCGCGCAGACCAGACACCTGCATCCTGTCGCCTTTCAGCGCTCCACCATGTTCCGGGACCACCACCACCATCACTTTACGACCTGATTTTTCCAGCTCGTTAAAGAACGCGTTCAGCTCGTCAAAGAACTTCTGCGCACGGGCCTTGTAATCGGCCGTTTTGCTTACGCCCGGATAATGGTTCCCGTCGTGAAGCGGCAGCGTATTATAGAACGTCGCGCTACGCGTCCCTTCCTCTTTACCGACGGTGTCGAACCAGCGCTGAAGTACGGCGGTATCGTCATAGACCGGCGAGCCATCGAAGCCCAGTAACGTCACTGGCAGCCCTTTCTGGTCCATCAGTGGGGCCTGCATGCCACCCTGTTCACGCACTTCTTTCAGGAAGTTACCGAACTGACCGTTATGGCCCATCATCAGGTGTTGGGTAAAGCCCAGTTTTGCCAGGTTATCAAACAGGTAACACTGGTTAGCTGCCGGCTGGTAGAGGTTCTTATGCGAGGGCTGCCCACAGCTGGCGCGCAGCAGGCGGATAGCCGCCGGGCCGCTGTACGACGTGGCCGAGTTGAAGTCTTTGAACTGAATATCGAAATGCGACCACAGCGGGTGCGACATCAAACCAGCCGCGTCAACGTCAGCCCAGGACAGAGAACAGATGTTAATGACCAGCAACTCAAACGGCTGAGCATCAGCAGGCAGCGCGTCCGGGAATTTCGTCTGACGCTTATCTTCCGCAGCGTAAAAACTGGAGAGCCACGCGTTCAGGTTCGTAGATGTCGGCGGCGCCGTCTGCGCTGGAATATCCCCAACCACAGGCGTATCCCCTGCTGTCGCGACGGTAGCGGCGGCGGAACCGCCCGTGGTGGTTACGGTTGTCGTCGGCTGACCGGCTGGCCACAGCGAGAAGCTCGGGCCCGTCAGCGTCAGTACGTTTAGCCAGATCATAATCGCGACGACAAACACCGTCACCCGGATCCACTGAGACAGGAACAGCCAGGCAACCAGCAGGACAAATACCGCGCCAATCATCTGCCAGTTAATAAAGCGCTCAACCAGATCGAGCATATAGTCCGCACTGAAACCTGCGACCTGGGAACCCTGGCTCATAATGCTTTCGGGGCCGGGTAGCCAGGTATCATGCCAGAACAGGGCGAAACCGATAGGGATAGCAATCCAGTGACGTATACGGTGCAGCCTGAGATTCGGGATTGGCATCAGCAGGAATGCCATAAACACCAGATTAAGCAGCGGGTGGAAATTAAGATAGCCTGCCCACAGCAGACCAAACTTCACCAGAAAGTAGAAATTCCAGCCGGACAGACCGCGCCAGTATTGCCAGAGTGGCGATGGCGCTGAAGAGGTATAGGTAGAATTAGTCATGTTTTCGGTTTGCCTTGACGTTTGAAGCGCGAGTCAGTGTTCCGGCGGGTTTAATATAGCGAGGTTTGACGAACAGTAATCTGATCGTATCGCGAATACGGCGCAGGGAATGGCGTGCATAGTAGCCAAGCGGCAAAAAAATCAGCGCGCACAGAACAACCAGTTGGATGATATCGCTGATATTCATAATGGAACGCTCTCCTTGTTCTCATCCATTAAGCGTAGCGGCTCAGGAACCCGACGCCATACGTGCCCATCATGTTTCGCGTTCAGAACCGGTTTGGCACCACTTGTTACAGGCAACGGTTTGGCCCATTTTTCAGGTGCCAGGGCTCGCATCTGGACAAGCTCAGCGCTGATCAAATTATCTTCAAACCAGACCATGCGGTTCGAGAAAATATCCCCGGTAGGCAGCGGGAAGATATGGTTCAGGGCGGTATCCAGATCGTTCACCCGACAGAAGGAGAGGAACAGCACCAGGCGATTATCGCCAATGGTCATGATATCCCCGATACGATTAGGGCGGCACAAGGTGAGCGCCTGCTCAACGCGAATGCCCGGCACAGGACGCAGGGCAACCATCACCCCTTTTCCGTCTGCCGGTAAAAGCGTATTGCTCATCATGTTGCCCACCGCATCGCAGAAGGTGTCCCATTTCTGGTAGCCGCGCAGTTTCATCGGCTGCGTCATTGAAAGCAGGGTGCTGATATCTTCCGGAACATATCGATTAAACTGCTGGCCCTGAATGCTTTCGATCAGCGTCAGACAGCGCGACAGGGGAGCATTCCAGGGAATGACCATATTCGCGCCGCAGCCCAGTAATAAGCGCTCATCGGTGGCGCGCAGGCTGGTATTATTTTCACGTACCACGATTTTTAACGCGCTGCCGCGCTGGCGACGTAATGTGTGAATGTGCCGTGCCAGCGTTTCGATTTGGTTATTCTGGATCAACGAGAAGATAATGGTCGCCGCCTGCGTGGTGCGCGCCTCATCAAATAAGGCCTCGTTGGTTTCGAATAGTGACCAGTGCTCAGACAGTGCAGGCGCACCTTCCAGTACCGCAATATGACTCAGAACGCGCTTTTCATCACTGCGTGGCTGAACCACCGTCTCTTCCTGTTGAGCAAGATGCCACTCGTCCCCGACATTTTTGAGGGTAAGCTGCTGTCGGGAGCTCACCCCTTTTTCATTGCACCAGAAAGCCACGTCGTAAAGATGGCTGTCAGTCTGGACACGAATACTGGCCAGGCCATAGAGGGAACGGTATTCACTCATTAAAAGTGAAAAAAGTTTGTCGTTATTACTGCCCGGGTTAACAACCAATAAGGTGCAATTTTGATTTTTTGCCCATCTGCTGATTCTTCCCAGCCATTTCAGCAGTTTTTCAGACGGGATATTTTGTAGACCGTTTTGAGAACATTTAAGAATCAGTAAATAGTGTTCAGGAACAATAGAGCACTGAATATCGCGGGGCAAAAAGTATAAACTGTCGGCCTCCGCTGGCATGGAAAATAATCGTACTGTCTGGGGTCCACGGTCAGTTTCGAGCCTGATGATTGACTTTGGCTCATCGCCCATCGTAATGACGGCCACGCGGTAATCCTTACCCTGCGCCGCTATCGTCTGGTTTACCAGACTGATGGCATCTTCATTACGATCCGTATTAACCCACCAGACTCCTCCGACTGGCATGTGGCGCAATTCGTCCCATAATGACTGGATGCCAATAGAAAATATGGAGTCCACGGTGTCCCTCTTTTCGTCGAATTTCTATGTCTCTCAGTTTACTAGCGAAAGCGTAGAAATAAACCTAACATTGAAATTAAAGAACATCAGATTTAGCATGTAAATGAAATTTCGTGGGCAGGACGCCTCGCTGCATCTGAATCTTATGATTTTACTCAAAGGGATGAAATAAGAATGCAAAATAACGAACCCGCAACTCCAGTCGACCCAAGCCTGGGTTACACATTCCAAAACGATTTTCTGGCGCTCACGCAGGCTTTTTCATTGCCTGAAATAGATTACACCGATATTTCCCAGCGGGAACAGTTGGCTGCGGCTATTAAACGTTGGCCGTTATTAGCTGAGTTTGCCCAACAACAATAAGGAAGCCATTGATGGCCGTACTAGGATTACAGGGCGTCCGTGGTGGAGTGGGTACAACTTCCGTAACCGCGGCGCTGGCGTGGTCATTACAGGTTTTAGGTGAATCAGTACTGGTTATTGATGCCTGCTCCGATAATTTGCTGCGCATGTCATTCAATGTCGACTTTACGCATGAAAACGGCTGGGGGCGCGCGCTTCTGGACGATAAAGACTGGCGGGATGCGGGTTTGCGCTATACCTCCCAGCTCGATTTGCTTCCCTTTGGTCAGATGACGGAAACCGAACGCGGGAATGAAGCTGCGTTTCAGCGCCTGTTCTCTCGCTTCACCACCGCTTTGCAGAGTCTGAAAGAGAGCGGACACTATCAGTGGATCCTGCTGGACCTGCCGCACGGCGCCGCGTCGCTGACCCGCCAGCTTCTGGCGCAGTGCGACCATGTGCTCTCCATTGCGAACGTAGATGCGAATTGTCATATCCGTCTGCATCAACAGGCAATGCCTGCCAATGCCCATATTCTGATTAACGATCTGCGCATTGGCAGCCAGATCCAGGACGATCTGTACCAGGTCTGGCTCCAGAGTCAGCGCCGCCTGTTGCCAATGGTTATTCATCGTGACGAAGCGATGGCGGAATGCCTCGCTTCCAAACAACCGCTTGGGGAGTACCGTAGTGATTCACTGGCGGCAGAAGAGATCCTGACGCTGGCCAACTGGTGTCTGCTGCACTTTGCTAAACGGCCGGAGCCTGCCGGGAGTTCAGTATGAGCCGCCTGACCAACTGGTTGCTCATCCCGCCGGTCAGTTCGCGCTTAAGTGAACGCTACCGCCATTACCGTCATCACGGCGCCTCATCGCTGAGCGCTGCGCTGGGCTGCTTCTGGATGATTCTGGCGTGGATGTTCATCCCCCTCGAACATCCACGCTGGCAACGTATTCGTGCGCGGCACGGTGAACTCTATCCGCATATCAACCCTGACAAGCCGCGTCCGCTCGATCCCGCGCGCTACGCTATACAGTCCATCTGGCTTCTGGCGACCTCAACGGGTGCGGAGAAAAAAACGTCACGCTGGCGCAGCTTCGATCGCGTGCAGAACTTACGTGAACACTATCACCAGTGGCTTAACCGGCTACCCGACCGGGTTGGCGATAGAACAGGTCATTTAGATAATCACAAAGAGCTCGGGCACCTTCACCCGGGCTTACGGCGTTTTATTCTCGGCGTGGTGGTGGTGTTCTCGCTCATACTGGCGCTGGTCTGTATTACCCAGCCCTTCAACCCGCTGGCACAGTTTACCTTCCTGATCCTGCTGTGGGGCGTGGCGCTGCTGGTGCGGCGCATTCCGGGGCGTTTTTCTGCCCTGATGCTGATCGTGCTGTCGCTGACCGTTTCCTGCCGCTACATCTGGTGGCGATATACCTCAACGCTGAACTGGGACGATCCGGTCAGCCTGGTGTGTGGGTTAGTGCTGCTGTTTGCTGAGACCTACGCCTGGATCGTGCTGGTGCTGGGTTACTTCCAGGTTATCTGGCCGCTGAATCGACAGCCGGTGCCGCTGCCAAAAGACACGACCCAGTGGCCAACGGTGGACCTCTTCGTGCCGACCTACAACGAAGACCTGTCTGTGGTGAAAAACACCATTTACGCCGCGCTGGGTATCGACTGGCCGAAGGATAAAATCAAAATCTGGATCCTCGATGACGGTGGCCGCGCCGAGTTCCGCCAGTTCGCGGACGAAGTAGGGGTCGAGTACATCGCACGTACCACGCATGAACACGCTAAGGCCGGTAACATCAACAATGC
>NZ_JABMCU010000204.1:0-7803 GCF_013179605.1 Enterobacter sp. CM29
TCCTCTGAGAAATACGCGGTAGGTGGGCGTAGCCGTTACAACATGACAGATTATGACTACCTGTTTGGGCAGGCGAGTTGGCTTACTGACCGCTACAATGGCTATCGCCAGCGCGATGTCATGACTGCGGGTTATGGTCGTCAGTTCCTGAATGGACCAGTGCACAGCCTCCGTTTTGAATTCGGTCCGGGTGTCCGTTACGACGAGTACACCAACGGCGAAGATGAAACCCAGCCGCTGGGTTATGCATCGGGCACCTACGCATGGCAAATGACTGACAACGCGAAATTCACCCAGGGTGTGTCGGTGTTTGGTGCTGAAGATACAACGCTGAACTCTGAAAGTGCGTTGAACGTGGCTATCAACGAACACTTTGGACTCAAGGTGGCGTACAACGTAACCTGGAACTCATCACCGCCTGATTCCGCGCCGGAACATACCGATCGCCGAACCACGATTTCTTTAGGTTATAAAATGTAATTTCTTCGGGCCGGGACTATTCTCGGCCTGTTTTTTATTTTTTGAAACTGTGCTTATTTATATTAAACGGCGTTTTGAAATAATAGGCATGGTTTCGTCTTCATAATTTCTCCATAATTAGGCGGCCAGGCCTTATTCAGTTTATTTGACACGATTTGATAAATAATTTGACTAGGCAAAAGTGTGATCCAGATCTACACTTACGGCACAGGCAAAAAACTCGCCTCAGGCATTTCTGCATTAATTAAGTATGAGAACAGAATTATGAAAAAAATCAAAACCGCTACAGCAGCGATGGTGCTTTCCGCACTTTCATTTGGCGTATTTGCTGCTGATAATATGACGCAACCTGCCAGTGACGTTAACAGCCCAGTCGGGATCGCTAAAGCCTCTGATGTTGAAGCAGGCTCCAACATTGCCCCTGGCTCCCAGTCTACCGGCCAGTCAATGAATGATGCATTTGATGTACACAAGCTGGTGGCGGGTGAGTGGTCCTGATATTTCAACCGCCACATGTGATGGAATATATACGCTGTCACAGCCTGGCGAAAACCGGATTATGACGTACCGGTTTTGGACCATAAATTATCGTAAAGATAGTTAAGATTTATTCAGTAAATTCACGGCACGTTTTCGCTGACATAATATTAGCCCCAGATCATCGCGGCCCAACGCAGCAGCAACATCGCGCCGCAAATAGCGATTAACACCACGACCATTTTCCAGTGCTTAACGGCAAATCTTTTTGTTGGCATAACCCAATCCTTGTCAGTTGATACCCTTAGTCTACCAAAGTCTGCGCCAGAAAGCGCTTTACCCGGGACAACAGGTTATGCCAGAACAGCGGTTCGGCTTAAAACCAGTGGAATCTGTCGGCCAGTATCAATACCAGACCAGCAGCGGAAAGTAGATTCAATATCACAACGGTTCTGCTCGATACATTCATGTGATACCCCTTCGATGTTTAAGGACCAGATCAAGAATAGCTCAGCACTTTCGGATTGCGAGCCCCCGTCAACAAAAGTTCATGAACGCAGACATAAGGATGAGCGGTTCAAATCGGTCGCGGGAAGGTGCATTCGCCCTGTTAATAGTGTTACCATTACGCTGCTTGCCGTAAATCCGCATTTATCTGAATCGGCAGGTGCATGATGACGAACCAATTTGACGATTGTTGGTCAGATGGTTTCGTAATCTACTGTTTAATCACGATTATTTTCTTTGTATATGCTCTTATGTGTGGGGCATCACTGCAAATAAGGATATAAAATGCCTGTAATTACTCTTCCTGATGGCAGCCAACGCCATTTCGACCACGCTGTAAGCCCAATGGATGTTGCACTGGATATCGGTCCTGGACTCGCAAAAGCAACCATTGCAGGCCGCGTAAACGGTGAGCTGGTAGACGCGTCCGATCTGATTGAAAGCGATGCAACGCTTGCGATCATCACCGCGAAAGACGAAGAAGGTCTGGAGATCATTCGTCACTCCTGTGCGCACCTGTTAGGTCATGCTATTAAGCAGCTGTGGCCCAACACCAAAATGGCGATCGGCCCGGTTATCGACAACGGCTTCTACTACGACGTTGACCTTGACCACACCCTGACACAGGAAGATATCGACGCGCTCGAAAAACGTATGCATGAGCTCGCCGAAACGAACTATGACGTCATCAAGAAGAAAGTCAGCTGGCATGAAGCGCGTGAAACCTTCGTGAAGCGCGGCGAGAGCTATAAAGTCTCGATTCTTGATGAAAACATCGCTCATGATGACAAGCCTGGCTTGTACCATCACGAAGAATATGTCGACATGTGCCGTGGACCGCACGTGCCGAATATGCGCTTCTGTCATCACTTCAAACTGATGAAAATCGCAGGCGCCTACTGGCGTGGCGACAGCAACAATAAAATGTTGCAGCGTATCTATGGTACCGCGTGGGCCGATAAGAAAGCCCTGAACGCGTACCTGCAACGCCTGGAAGAGGCGGCTAAGCGTGACCACCGTAAAATCGGTAAGCAGCTTGACCTGTATCATATGCAGGAAGAAGCGCCGGGGATGGTGTTCTGGCATAACGACGGCTGGACAATCTTCCGTGAACTGGAAACGTTCGTGCGCTCCAAGCTGAAAGAGTACCAGTATCAGGAAGTGAAAGGCCCGTTCATGATGGACCGTGTGCTGTGGGAAAAAACCGGCCACTGGGACAACTATAAAGATGCGATGTTCACCACTTCGTCTGAGAACCGTGAATACTGCATCAAGCCAATGAACTGTCCGGGCCACGTTCAGATCTTCAACCAGGGTCTGAAATCCTACCGTGATCTGCCGCTGCGTATGGCGGAGTTCGGTAGCTGCCACCGTAACGAGCCATCAGGTGCGCTGCACGGTCTGATGCGTGTTCGTGGCTTTACTCAGGATGATGCGCATATCTTCTGTACTGAAGATCAGGTACGTGATGAAGTTAACGCCTGTATTCGTATGGTCTACGATATGTACAGCACCTTTGGCTTCGAGAAGATCGTGGTCAAACTCTCAACGCGTCCGGAAAAACGTATCGGTAGCGATGAGACATGGGATCGCGCAGAAGCGGATCTCGCCGTGGCGCTGGAAGAGAACGGTATTCCGTTCGAATACCAGCTGGGCGAGGGCGCATTCTACGGTCCAAAAATTGAATTTACCCTGTATGACTGCCTCGATCGCGCATGGCAGTGCGGAACGGTACAGCTGGACTTCTCCCTGCCGCAGCGTTTAAGCGCCTCTTATGTTGGCGAAGACAACGAGCGTCAGGTGCCGGTTATGATTCACCGTGCGATTCTCGGTTCACTGGAGCGCTTCATCGGCATCCTGACTGAAGAGTTCGCGGGCTTCTTCCCAACCTGGCTTGCGCCAGTGCAGGTAGTTGTGATGAACATTACCGATTCTCAGGCGGATTACGTTAAAGAATTGACGCAGAAACTACAAAATGCGGGCATGCGCGTAAAAGCAGACTTGAGAAATGAGAAGATTGGCTTTAAAATCCGCGAGCACACTTTACGTCGTGTCCCGTATATGTTGGTCTGTGGTGATAAAGAGGTGGAAGCAGGCAAAGTTGCCGTTCGCACCCGCCGTGGTAAAGACCTGGGGAGCCTGGACGTAAGTGAAGTGATTGAGAAGCTGCAACAAGAGATTCGCAGCCGCAGTCTTCAACAACTGGAGGAATAAGGTATTAAAGGCGGAAAACGAGTTCAAACGGCACGTCCGAATCGTATCAATGGCGAGATTCGCGCCCAGGAAGTTCGCTTAACAGATCTTGAAGGTGAACCACTGGGGATTGTGAGTCTGAGAGAAGCGATCGAAAAAGCTGAAGAAGCTGGAGTAGATTTAGTTGAAATCAGCCCTAACGCCGAACCGCCAGTTTGTCGTATTATGGACTACGGCAAGTTCCTTTATGAAAAGAGTAAATCTTCTAAGGAACAGAAGAAGAAGCAAAAAGTTATCCAGGTTAAGGAAATCAAATTCCGTCCTGGTACCGACGATGGCGATTATCAGGTAAAACTCCGCAGCCTGATTCGCTTTCTGGAAGATGGCGATAAGGCCAAGATCACGCTGCGTTTCCGCGGTCGTGAGATGGCCCACCAACAGATTGGTATGGAAGTGCTTAACCGCGTCCGTGAAGATCTGAGTGAACTGGCAGTAGTCGAATCCTTCCCAACGAAGATCGAAGGCCGCCAGATGATCATGGTGCTCGCTCCTAAGAAGAAACAGTAAGGCCTTCAAGCAGCAAAATCTGTGGAGCCTTCGGGCCCCATAGGTTTTGTTCGCCTATGTTTCGTTTATTTAACAATGCGAAGTGGAAGTTATTAAAATGCCAAAAATTAAGACCGTACGCGGTGCTGCTAAGCGCTTCAAAAAAACCGGTAAAGGTGGTTTTAAGCACAAGCACGCTAACCTGCGTCACATTCTGACTAAGAAAGCTACCAAGCGTAAACGTCACCTGCGTCCAAAAGCCATGGTTTCTAAAGGCGATCTGGGCCTGGTCATCGCGTGCCTGCCGTACGCATAAGTCGTTAACGTTTAACTTTTTTAACTTAGAATAGATACAGGAGAGCACACATGGCTCGCGTAAAACGTGGTGTAATTGCACGTGCACGTCACAAGAAAATTTTGAAACAAGCTAAAGGCTACTACGGTGCGCGTTCACGCGTATACCGCGTTGCCTTCCAGGCTGTTATCAAAGCAGGTCAGTACGCTTACCGTGACCGTCGTCAGCGTAAGCGTCAGTTCCGTCAACTGTGGATTGCGCGTATCAACGCAGCAGCACGTCAGAACGGTATTTCTTACAGCAAATTCATCAACGGCCTGAAAAAAGCCTCTGTTGAAATCGACCGTAAGATCCTGGCTGACATCGCAGTATTCGACAAAGTAGCGTTCACCGCTCTGGTCGAAAAAGCGAAAGCAGCACTGGCATAAGCCAGTTGAAAGAGGGGGCTTTGCTCCCTCTTTTCATATCGCCTTATCAGAAGATTGACATTTACCCGTCCAGGCTTTTCAATAAGGTCTTAACGGTTTTTACCCTACAAGGTAACGCAAGCATGAATGCTGCTATTTTCCGCTTCTTCTTTTACTTTAGCACCTGACTTCAGGAGGCTAGCGCGTGAAAGATGAAACGAAAAACAGCGCCAGATAAGCCTCCCGATGGAGGCTTTTTTTGTGCCTGAATTTGAGAGATTACGTCCAACAATTCGGTGTCTGCACCGACATAATGAGGAAAACCATGTCACATCTCGCAGAGCTGGTTGCCAGTGCAACGGCCGCCATTAACCAGGCCTCAGATGTTGCCGCGTTAGACAATGTCCGCGTCGAATATCTGGGCAAGAAAGGGCATCTGACCCTTCAGATGACTACCCTGCGTGAACTGCCAGCAGAGGAGCGCCCGGCAGCAGGTGCAGTGATTAACGAAGCCAAAGAGCAGGTACAACAGGCGCTGAACGCACGTAAAGCCGAGCTGGAAAGCGCAGTACTGAATGCGCGTCTGGCGGCAGAAACGATTGACGTTTCTCTGCCGGGTCGCCGTATCGAAAACGGCGGTCTGCATCCGGTTACCCGTACTATCGATCGTATTGAAAGTTTCTTCGGTGAGCTCGGCTTTACCGTGGCGACTGGCCCGGAAATAGAAGATGACTACCACAACTTCGATGCCCTTAACATTCCTGGCCATCATCCGGCACGCGCTGACCACGACACTTTCTGGTTTGACGCCACCCGTCTGCTGCGTACTCAGACATCTGGCGTTCAGATCCGTACCATGAAGGAGCAGGCTCCACCGATCCGCATCATCGCGCCGGGTCGCGTATACCGTAACGACTACGATCAGACCCACACCCCAATGTTCCACCAGATGGAAGGTCTGATTGTTGATAAAAACATCAGCTTCACCAACCTGAAAGGCACACTGCACGATTTCCTGAACAACTTCTTTGAGGAAGATTTGCAGGTTCGTTTCCGTCCGTCCTACTTCCCGTTCACTGAACCTTCTGCGGAAGTTGACGTGATGGGTAAAAACGGTAAATGGCTGGAAGTGCTGGGCTGCGGCATGGTGCATCCAAACGTACTGCGCAACGTAGGTATCGATCCGGAAGTATACTCCGGCTTTGCGTTCGGTATGGGCATGGAGCGTCTTACCATGCTGCGCTACGGCGTAACCGACTTACGTGCGTTCTTCGAAAACGATCTGCGTTTCCTCAAACAGTTTAAATAAGGGCAGGAAAGAACAATGAAATTCAGTGAACTGTGGTTACGCGAATGGGTTAACACCACGCTGGACAGCGACGCGCTTTCTAACCAGATCACCATGGCGGGTCTGGAAGTTGATGGCGTGGATCCTGTTTCTGGCGCCTTTACCGGCGTCGTGGTAGGTGAAGTGGTTGAGTGTGGCCAGCACCCTAACGCCGACAAACTGCGCGTAACAAAAGTCAATGTGGGCGGTGACCGTCTGCTGGATATCGTCTGCGGTGCGCCAAACTGCCGACAGGGCCTGAAGGTAGCCGTGGCGACTGTCGGCGCGGTACTGCCGGGCGATTTCAAAATCAAAGCGGCTAAGCTGCGCGGTGAGCCGTCTGAAGGCATGCTGTGCTCCTTCTCCGAGCTGGGCATTTCCGACGATCACTCCGGCATTATCGAGCTGCCGCAGGATGCACCAGTGGGTACCGATATCCGCGAATACCTGAAGCTTGATGACAACACCATCGAAATCAGCGTGACGCCAAACCGTGCCGACTGCTTAGGCATCATCGGTGTGGCCCGCGACGTGGCCGTTCTGAACCAGACCGAACTGAACGAGCCGGAGATCGCTCCGGTTGAGGCAACCATCAGTGATGTGCTGCCGATTCAGGTTGACGCCCCTGACGCATGTCCGCGCTACCTCGGTCGCGTGGTGAAAGGTATTAACGTTAAAGCGCCAACCCCGCTGTGGATGAAAGAGAAACTGCGTCGCTGTGGTATCCGTTCTATCGACGCTGTGGTTGACGTGACCAACTATGTTCTGCTGGAGCTGGGCCAGCCAATGCACGCCTTCGATAAAGATCGTATCGAAGGGGGTATTGTTGTGCGCATGGCGAAAGAGGGCGAAACCCTGGTTCTGCTGGACGGCAGCGAAGCGAAACTGAACGCCGACACTCTGGTAATTGCCGATCACAACAAAGCGCTGGCGATGGGCGGGATCTTCGGCGGCGAGCACTCTGGCGTCAACGACGAGACGCAAAACGTCCTGCTGGAATGCGCGTTCTTCAGCCCGCTCTCCATCACCGGCCGCGCACGCCGTCACGGTCTGCACACTGACGCTTCTCACCGCTATGAGCGTGGCGTGGATCCTGCGCTGCAATACAAAGCGATGGAGCGTGCGACTCGCCTGCTGATCGACATCTGCGGCGGCGAAGCGGGTCCGGTTATCGATGTGACCAACCAAGCGGCGCTGCCGAAGCGTGCGACCATTACTCTGCGCCGCAGCAAGCTGGATCGTCTGATTGGTCACCACGTTGCCGATGCGCAGGTGACCGACATTCTGACGCGTCTGGGCTGCGAAGTCACTGAAGGTCAGGACGAGTGGAAAGCCGTTGCACCATCCTGGCGTTTCGACATGGAGATCGAAGAAGATCTGGTGGAAGAAGTGGCCCGCGTTTACGGCTACAACAATATCCCTGACGAGCCGGTGCAGGCGGGTCTGGTGATGGGCAGCCATCGCGAAGCCGATCTGTCACTGAAGCGTGTGAAAACCATGCTGAACGACAAAGGCTACCAGGAAGTGATCACCTACAGCTTCGTTGATCCTAAGCTGCAACAGCTGATCCA
>NZ_JABMCU010000205.1:0-7794 GCF_013179605.1 Enterobacter sp. CM29
AGGGTTCAGAAAAGTACAATGCTATCAAAAGCTATAAGTATTTTGCGCCGAAGCTCTCAGCTGCCGTTCTCTTAGGGCTTCCTGTATCACTTGCTGATGCTATGTCTGAACTTAACAGCATTCGAAACAAGTACGCTCATAAAATTGACTACGTGATTACAAATGAAGAAGTTGACAAGCTTGCAGAGACGATTAAAAAAATAAAAATAGAAGAAATTAACCACGGTGGCTATATACATCAAGTTATTGAGCCAATCCTAAAGGATGGGATCTACGCAGTGGCACTGATGAAAGATCTACCTCCTAATTTGGAAGAAAATCGTCTTCGTATATGCAAATTAGTCACTAGCGCACATTGTATGTGCTTGCTTGGTGCTTTTTGGTTGATTAATACTCTTCACGTTAAGGATAAACTGAAGCTTTCCAAGTCTGAATAGTCCTAAAGGAATGCTTCTGCAAAATTGATTTTCTGGAATCAACCCGCCATAATTGAGTCATCGGAGCCTGAACAACTCCGGTGACTTCTGCGCATTTAAGGGGACTTAAATGCGACCACAATCTGAACTCCTCACCTTGTCACAGATGCAGAAATGCACCTGCGATTTTCTGCATTCTGCGGTTTCCGTTAAGGAGGCCGTATGACTCTGCCAGTAGACGGCATCAAACTCCATCGCGGCAACTTCGCGGCCATTGGCCAGCAGATTCAGCCATTGCTGGATGCCGGGCAATGTTTCCGCCTGCAAGTCAAACGGTGGCGCGAGAAGCGCAGCCTGTCGCAGAACGCGCTCAGCCACATGTGGTACACCGAAATCAGCGAATACCTCATCGCCCGCGGCAAGACCTTCGCTACGCCTGAGTGGGTCAAAGACGCGATGAAGCACACCTATCTCGGCTACGAAAGCAAGGACCGGGTAGACGTCGTGTCCGGAGAGGTGACCACGGTTCAATCTCTCCGCCATACCGCCGATCTGGAAACCGGCGAGATGTACATCTTCCTGTGCAAAGTCGAAGCCTGGGCGATGAATATCGGCTGCCACCTGACCATCCCGCAGAGCTGCGAGTACCAGCATCTGCGCGATAAGCAGGAGGTCTGATGTCTACTCCACTTTCCCGCGTCATCACAAACGAAATCTTCCGCGTTCCGGCGCGCCGCCAGCGTAAGCCCGTGGTTAAGCCGTCCGATATCCCGACACTGAAGGGCTACACCGCCCGCCTGGTGGATCAGAAATGGCTGCGTCTCGCGGCGAGGAGAGGTCATGCGTAAACCTTCACGCCGTAAGTGCAAAGTGTGCGGAGAATACTTCGTGCCGAAATTCAACGACATCCGGATCCGCTGGTGCTGCCCTGAGCACGGTACAATCCTCGCGATGGAAGAGCGCGAAAAGGAGAAGGTTAAGTTCGCGGCTAAGCGCATTAAGGAGCAGAAGGAAGCCGAGAAAGCAGGGCGCCAGCGCCGCGCAGAACGCCGTAATGAGCTGAAGCCAATCCGCCACTGGGTGCAGATGACTCAGCGAGCTTTCAACGACTGGCGGCGTGAAATGCTGCTGGCCGCCGGGCACGGCTGTATCTCCTGCGGAACCAAGACCGCGTTTGCCTGGCATGCCGGGCATTACCGCACCACGGCCGCCGCACCACAGCTTCGCTTTAATCCGGACAATATCTGGCTCCAATGCTCCGCCTGCAACGTCCACAAATCCGGGAACATCGAGGCGTACCGCGCCGCCCTGGTCGAACTGATCGGCGAAGAGCGCGTACTGGCGCTGGAATCCAACAACGAAACCCACCGATACACCCGAGAAGAGCTCGATGGCATCCGTGCCAAGGCCCGGGCAGACCTTCGCGCACTGAAACAGCAGGAGGCAGCATGAGCACAGAAACCGAAATTGAACTGGGCAAGGTTGTCGCTTTCCCGTCAAAGAATAACGACATGCAGGATGGGCTGGTCATTCAGCGAGAAGGCCAAAAGGTCATGTGTCTGCACTCGGCTGTATCGATAAACGGAAAAGAGCGAACGCTACGCTGCCGGAAATGCGAAACGCTAATCGATCCATTCGACTACCTGATGACGCTCTGCGACCAGGAGTCTCGCTACTGGGAAAGCGTTAAGTATCTTCGCCGCGAGGAAAAACAGCGTCGCCAGAACATCGAGAAGCTCATTCAGATTGAGAAGAACGCCAAGTCCCGCATTCGCCGCGCCGGTGATAAGTCTCCACTTCCTCTGTGGCAGAACGAGAGGGTGTACGAATGACACGTGACCAGATTATCCGGTACCAGGCCGAAAGCGTTAAGCGCGCAAACCTGCCGCCAGTAGCAAAGCACAGCCAGACCAAAACCAATCAGCCACAGAAGGAAGCCGCATGAACAGTCAGCAACTGGAATACGTACGTCAGCAGCTCATTGTGGCGACCGCAGACCTCAGCGGGGCGACGAAAGGGCAGCTTGTAGCTTTCGCCGAAAACGCGCAGTTCACCGCGACGGCGCGAAGCCGGGGCCGGAAGAAAATCACCGACCCGGTCACCGGCCGGAAAGTTAACCCTGATGGCCCGGCGATGAGCGGCAGCCAGTCCCGCGCTAAGGGATCGTCCATCGCGCTTGTCAGCCCGGTAGAGTTTGGCACTGCGTCATGGCGCCGCGCTGTCCTATCGCTGGAGGACCATCAGAAAGCCTGGCTGCTGTGGAACTACAGCGAGAACGTTAGCTTTGAGCACCAGGTGGCGATCACCCGATGGGCGTGGACAGAGTTCCGGGAACAGCTCGGCACGAAGAAAGTGGCCGGCAAGACGACGGATCGCCTGAAGAAGCTAATTTGGCTGGCGGCGCAGGACGTTAAAGCGGAGCTGTCAGGGCGGGAGACATACGAATATCAGGTGCTCGCGGAACTGGTGGGCGTAACGCCAAAGAACTGGTCAGAAACGTTTACGGACCGCTGGGTGGAGATGAGACGTATCTTCCTTCGCCTGGACAGCGGTGCTTTGTTGCAGGTTACGCGATCACGTTCACAACAAAAGGCGACAAATTTCGACAGAAGTCTTGCAAAACTGGATTGAAACGCATATATTTCATGTAAATCTGATATCGTCGCCATTGCTTCGTAGGTCGACAAAGAATTAAGAGCCTCGCCACCGTGCGGGGCTTTGTTTTTTGTGCTTTATGTAAACCAAGTGATCTTTAAAAGTTAATAATCTTTTTTTACTTATGTAAAATATGGCCTCCAGTGAAAACAGAGAGGCCTCATCATGAAGAACTTCCAGCTTTATGTTGGCGGCACTAACAACATCACCTATCGTTACGAAATCAGAAAGGTGGATGATGCTTTTAGTGTTCGAATATTCAACGTCAAAAACAAGTTGCACAAAGAGGTCGGTTGTAAGTCGCTTCGCTTTGTGTCAGCTCATGATGTTATCGATGAGTGCACATCGCATTACAGGAGGCACGCTGAAGGCCTAAGAGGCTTTTTACGTGGGCTCAAAATGTGGTGAAGGTGCAACTCAACAGACAGGTCGCTTAGGCGGCCTTTTTATTTGCCTGTAGCTAAGCGGTAAAGCTCCCAAATCATAATTGGATGATTGCTGGTTCGAATCCAGACGGGCGACCCAAACCCACTACCTGGGACCCTTCGGCCATAGAGCCGACATTGCCTTACCCTCATCTTCCTGGCTTGTCGCCAGGTTTTTTATTCCAGGCCGCAGACAATCAATTCCAGATGCCACGTAGCTAACGTGTCTGACGGCCTTTCCCCTACTACCACACAGCACCCCGGAACCGGAGGTGTGGAATGCAACGTATGAACCCAACAGATGGACACAATCTGCCTTACTGGTGGTCAACTCTTCTGGGGTTATTTTCCGTTCTCAGTTTACAGGACTACGTCTTTATTCTCGGCGCGCTGGTCTCTGCATACTTCACGATTAAGACCTATTACGCGAAACGGAAAGAAGAGCGTGAACGGCTGGAAGAAGAAAAGAAACGTACACAGTTACTGGCTAAATACCTTGCTGAGGTAAGCGAGAAACCCCACTCCGAACGTCCGGCATCTGCCGAGGTTGTAACGGAGGCAATGCGGAGAATGTCCAGTGGCGAACTTGAAGCTGAGTAAGAAGAGTGGCGCGGCCGGGATCGTTTGTTCAGTGGCTACAATTATCGCAATCGTGATGAATGCGGGCCATGTCAGGACTAACGAGCGCGGGCTGGAGTTAATCGGCAACGCTGAATCTTGCCGACGTGATCCGTATGTGTGCCCGGCAGGTGTGCTTACTGACGGAATGGGTAATACGCATGGCGTAAAGCTCGGCACCGTTAAGTCTGACCAGCAGATCGCAGCCGAGTGGGAGCGCAACATCCTTGATGCTGAGTCCTGCGTTAACCGCTACGGAAATGGACGCAAGCTGTCTGACAATACTTTCTCGGCAGCTGTATCGGTAACGTTTCGAGCTGGCTGCGGGAACATGCGCACCTCCACGATGTTCTCTCTTCTCAGAAGTGGGGACATCACAGCGGCATGCCACCAGTTCCCTCGCTGGGTATGGGGTGGCGGCAGGGTTCTGCCTGGTCTGGTTACTCGTGCCGGGAAAGAAGAGGCGCTCTGCCTGGACGGTGTGAAATGAGCCGATTAACCGCAATCATCTGTGCTGTCGTTATCTTCCTGCTCGTTACCATGGCCTGGGCGATTAACCACTACCGCGACAACGCCATCACCTACAAAGACCAGCGCGATAAAGCCACTGAGAAACTCAGCCTGGCGAACGCCACCATCAAAGACATGCAGGTGCGTCAGCGTGATGTCGCGGCACTGGATGCCAAATACACCGGAGAAATGGCAGATGCCAAGGCTACTATCGATCAGCTTGAGCGCGATGTTGCTTCTGGCAAGCGTCGGTTGCAGCTCAACGCAAAATGTCCCGCGAACGGAGCGACCAGTACCGGCAGCCTGGGCGATGCTCCCGGCCCCCGACTTACTGACCCTGCTGAACGGGATTATTTCACCCTCAGAGAGCGAATCGTCACAGTGACGAAGCAGGTCGGCTATTTGCAGGAATACATCAAAGAGCAGTGCTTAAATTGATTGAATCAAGTAAAATCACCTTGATAAATTAGGGGTGATTATGGACGAAAAACAAATTGCATTAGAGGCTATGTTGGCAGCTAAGGACTCTGCACATTGGGCGTGGTGGACAATGGCTGCGACTATATTCAGTGTTCTGATTTCCTTGGGTACTCTAGGTATGGCTTTCAGCGCCTTGGATACTTGGCGTCAGCAAGAGATGTTAAAGCTGAAGATGGAATTCAAGAGGTCTATTCTTGAATTAATTTATGCTATGGACTCTATGCCAAGAAATTGGTCTTATCATCAGATCAATTTAGCTCGGGCAAGGTTACAAGCATCGCCTGAGGTTGCAAATAGAGTTGCTGACCCTGCCCAGATATACATCAATAAAATGGCTCTCAAGGATGCATTTAGTGGCTCAACCAAAGCATGGATCATGTGTGAACATCTCTTCTCTGAAACAGAGATCGAAGTCTTATGGAATAAGTTTCGAGGTGAGTTTCGAGATTACATAATGAGGGGCGGCGATACCAATCGCCTTGCAGGCATTCTCGAATCACTAAATGTAAAACTAAAGGTTTTATAAATCTAACCACCCTTGGGTGGTTTTTTATTGCCATCACCATGAGTAGCCTCATCGTAATGGCATTATCCCCATAAGCGGATAAAGAGGCTCTCAATGTCCGACATCTACCAAATCACGCTAACCACCCAAACAGGCGAAACCTTCACGGGCAAGATGTCACGACGTCAGCCTGAGCTGGTTAACGGCTTTGTGCCGCTGGCGACCGAGACGGGTGAGTGGCTTTACTTCGCTCCGGCCGATGTGAAGCGCGTGCAGTTTACGCCAGTACCGGCTGAGCAGACCGAACAACCAGAAGAACAAACAACGGAGTAACGAATGAGCAAACCGGACTGGGAGGCCATCGAGACGGCGTACCGGGCCGGAGTGATGTCCCTCCGAGAGATAGCATCACAACACGGTATCAGCGAAGGCGCTATTCGTAAGCGTGCCAAGCGTGACGACTGGTCGCGAGACCTGAATGCGAAAGTGAAAGAACGCGCTGACGATCTGGTACGCAAAGCAGAGGTACGCAAACAGGTACGCAGTGAAGTCACTTTTAACGAACGCGTACTCATCGAGGCGACGGCTGAGGTAATAGCCAATGTCCGCATGGAGCATCGTGGCGACATTAAGCGCGCCCGGCAGATAACCAATGCCCTGTTTGATGAACTTGGCGCAGAGTGCGCAGACGTGGCCGCGCTGGAGAAGCTCGGAGAGTTGATGTTCGACCCTGACGATAAGGGTCAGGACAAGCTCAATGAGATTTACCACAAGGTCATCAGCATGCCGGAGCGCGTTAAGTCGGTTAAGGCGCTGAGTGACGCGCTGAAGAATCTGGTCGGGCTTGAGCGCCAGGCCTACGACATCGACGGGCCGGAAGGCGACAACTCTGTTAAGCAACTGTCTGACCTGATGGATTCACTGTCTCAGGGGGCGTAATGAAACCTGAGCACATCAAACTGCTGTCCGATAAAGACTGGCGGCTGAATAACCTTTACTGGATCACCGACAAAGAGGGAAAGCCTACGCGGTTCAGGATGACACCTGAGCAGCGGGAATACTTCGAGGGGATCCACACCCGCAACATCATCCTGAAAGCACGTCAGCTCGGTTTCACAACTGAGGTGTGCATTATCCAGTTGGACGCGGCACTGTTCGAGTCGGCGAAGTGCGCGCTGATTGCCCACACGCTGAATGACGCAAAGCGCCTGTTCCGCGAAAAGGTGAAGTACGCATACGATAAGCTGCCTGCAGAGATAAAGGCGGCCAACCCGGCCAGCAATGACTCTTCCGGCGAGCTCGTCTTCAAGAAGGGCGGCTCACTATACGTCAGCACTTCATTTCGTGGCGGTACGCTGCGTTACCTGCACGTTTCCGAGTTCGGGAAGATATGCGCCAAGTATCCTGACAAAGCCCGTGAGATCGTCACTGGTGCGTTTGAGGCGGTATCGACTGGATGCTTCGCTACTATCGAGAGCACAGCCGAGGGCCGGGCGGGTTACTTCTTCGATTACTGCCAGACGGCAGAGAAAGCGCTGCTGCAGGGTAAAACGCTATCCGCGCTGGACTGGAAGTTTTTCTTCTTCTCCTGGTGGAAGAGCCCGCAGTACGCAATCGACCCGGTGGAATCACTGCCGGTACGCCTGCTTGAGTACTTTGCTGAGATGGAGGCGAAGCACGGCGTAGTCGTCAACGAACGCCAGAAAGCCTGGTACTACGCCAAAGAGAAAACGCTCGGCGATGACATGAAGCGCGAATACCCGACCATTCCGGCCGAGGCGTTCCAGCAGTCTGTCGAGGGCGCGTATTACGCCAAACAGTTCCGCTGGCTGTACACCAACAAGCGGATCGGCCAAATACCGGATAACTCACACCTTCCGGTGCACACGTTCTGGGATATCGGTGTGGGTGACTCCACGGCGATATGGTTCGTTCGCGAGGTCGGCGAAGAGTTCCATATCATCGACTACTACGAAAATTCCGGCGAAGGCCTGAGGCACTACATGAAGGTGCTGAAAGACCGCGGATATGAGTACGGCGAGCACTGGGGTCCACACGACATCGAAAACCGCGAGTTCGGCGCTGATGCTAAATCGCGCAAAGAGCTTGCGCAGGAAGGCTATGAAATTGATGGTCAGGTGTACTCGATGACATTCAACGTTGTGCCTAAAACTGGTGTCGATAC
>NZ_JABMCU010000206.1:0-7744 GCF_013179605.1 Enterobacter sp. CM29
GCCTGACTGAGCGCGTTGGAGGAAGTAACACCCTGGTGGATCGCTGGCTACATGTGCGCAAGCATCTCCTTGTGGCGTATTACAATCTGGTTGGTCTTAAGCCTGGCAAAGAATCCTTTATGCGACTCAATGAAAAAGCGCTGGACGACTTTTGTCAGAGCCTGGTCGACTACCTCTCCGACGGCCATTTCAACCTTTATGAACGCATTATCCGCGAAATGGAAGGGACAACGCCGTATTTAGCGGCCAGTAAACTCTGTCCGTTGCTTGAAGCCAACACCCAGCAGATCATGGACTACTACGATTCCACGCTGGAGAACGCTATCGATCACGATAACTATCTTGAGTTTCAGCAGGCGCTTTCCGACCTTGGCGAAGCACTGGAAGAGCGATTCACGCTGGAAGACAAGCTCATCGCCCTCGTGCTGGACAACAACCTGACTATCAGCACCAGCGATAACGTTGCGCGCCCTGCTTGAGTTCTTAATCGTTAACGAGTAATTTACAACCATTCGCCCCTCTGCGGAGGGGGATTTTTCTTGTCGGAGTGCCCAGTGTGAAAGCACGGGCTGAGACCGTTAATTCGGGATCCGCGGAACCTGATCAGGTTAATACCTGCGAAGGGAACAAGAGTCACACTGCTGTTGTATCGCCTTCGGGCGATCTTCTCTTGCTTCATCCGTCGTCTGACAAGCCATGTCCTTCACATCTGGAATGAGCTATGTCTACAACAAAACTGACCCGCCGCGAACAGCGCGAACACGCACAACGCTTCATCGACACCCTGGAAGGCACCGCTTTCCCGAACTCAACGCGCATCTACATCACCGGTTCACAGGCCGATATCCGCGTGCCGATGCGCGAAATCCAGCTCAGCCCGACGCTTATCGGCGGCAGCAAAGAGCACCCGCAGTTTGAAGACAACGAAGCCGTGCCGGTGTATGACACCTCCGGCCCGTACGGCGATCCTGATGTTGCTATCAACGTGCAGCAGGGTCTGGCAAAGCTTCGCCAGCCGTGGATTGACGCCCGTAACGACTGCGAAGAACTGAGCGTGCGCAGCTCGGCGTACACCAACGCGCGCCTGGCCGACGACGGTCTGGACGAGCTGCGCTTTACTGGCCTGCTGACGCCAAAACGCGCTAAAGCGGGCAAATGCGTAACCCAGTTGCACTACGCGCGACAGGGTATCGTCACGCCGGAGATGGAGTTCATCGCCATCCGCGAAAACATGGGCCGCGAGCGCATTCGCAGCGAAGTGCTGCGCCACCAGCATCCGGGTGAAGGGTTTGGCGCTCGCCTGCCGGAGAACATCACGCCGGAATTCGTGCGTGATGAAGTAGCCGCCGGGCGCGCGATTATTCCCGCCAACATCAACCACCCGGAATCCGAGCCGATGATTATCGGCCGCAACTTCCTGGTGAAGGTCAACGCCAACATCGGCAACTCTGCCGTCACCTCTTCCATCGAAGAAGAGGTGGAAAAGCTGGTCTGGTCGACGCGCTGGGGCGCGGACACGGTGATGGACCTCTCCACCGGCCGTTACATTCACGAAACCCGCGAATGGATCCTGCGTAACAGCCCGGTTCCGATTGGCACCGTCCCGATTTATCAGGCGCTGGAGAAGGTAAACGGTATCGCCGAAAACCTCACCTGGGAAGCGTTCCGCGACACGCTGCTGGAGCAGGCGGAACAGGGCGTGGACTACTTCACCATTCACGCGGGCGTACTGCTGCGCTACGTGCCGATGACCGCGAAGCGTCTGACCGGTATCGTCTCACGCGGCGGTTCGATTATGGCGAAATGGTGCCTTTCCCATCATCAGGAAAACTTCCTCTACGAGCACTTCCGCGAAATCTGCGAGATCTGCGCCGCTTATGACGTTTCTCTGTCTCTGGGCGACGGCCTGCGTCCTGGCTCCATCCGTGACGCGAACGACGAGGCGCAGTTTGCCGAGCTGCACACGCTGGGCGAGCTGACCAAAATCGCCTGGGAGTACGATGTGCAGGTGATGATTGAAGGCCCGGGCCATGTACCGATGCAGATGATCCGCCGCAACATGACCGAGGAGCTGGAGCACTGCCACGAAGCACCGTTCTACACCCTGGGGCCGTTGACCACCGATATTGCGCCGGGCTATGACCACTTCACTTCCGGGATCGGCGCGGCGATGATCGGCTGGTTCGGCTGCGCCATGCTCTGCTACGTGACGCCGAAAGAGCACCTCGGGCTGCCAAACAAAGAGGACGTGAAGCAGGGGCTGATCACCTACAAGATTGCCGCCCACGCGGCGGATCTGGCGAAAGGCCATCCGGGCGCGCAAATTCGCGACAACGCCATGTCCAAAGCGCGCTTTGAATTCCGCTGGGAAGACCAGTTCAACCTGGCGCTGGATCCGTTCACCGCCCGCGCCTACCACGACGAAACCCTGCCGCAGGAATCGGGCAAAGTCGCGCACTTCTGCTCCATGTGTGGGCCGAAGTTCTGCTCGATGAAAATCAGCCAGGAGGTGCGCGACTACGCCGCCGCGCAGACCATTGAAGTCGGCATGGCAGACATGTCCGAAACCTTCCGCGCCAAAGGCGGCGAAATCTACCTCAAAAAGGAGGAGGCGTAATGTACCAGCCCGATTTCCCACCTGTCTCCTTCCACTTAGGGCTTTACCCGGTGGTGGACAGCGTGGCGTGGATAGAGCGCTTGCTGGAGGCAGGCGTTCGCACCCTCCAGCTGCGCATCAAGGATAAACGCGACGAAGAGGTGGAGGCCGATGTGGCCGCCGCTATCGCGCTGGGACGTCGCTACCACGCCCGCCTGTTTATCAACGACTACTGGCGGCTGGCGGTTAAACACCAGGCGTACGGCGTGCATCTGGGACAGGAAGATCTGGAAACGACCGATCTCAACGCAATCCGTGACGCCGGTCTGCGGCTGGGCGTTTCCACCCACGATGATATGGAGATCGACGTGGCGCTGGCGGCCCGCCCCTCCTACATCGCCCTCGGCCACGTTTTCCCGACGCAAACCAAACAGATGCCGTCTGCCCCACAGGGTTTGGCTCAGCTGGCAGCCCACGTTAAGCGCCTTGCCGATTACCCCACCGTCGCCATCGGCGGAATCAGCCTTGAACGTGCGCCCGCCGTGCTGGAAACCGGCGTCGGCAGTATCGCCGTCGTCAGCGCTATCACCCAGGCCGCAGACTGGCAGACCGCCACCGCACGGCTTTTACAACTGGCAGGAGCAGGCGATGAAAGATCGTGATTTTATGCGCTACAGCCGCCAGATCCTGCTGGAGGATATCGCCATTGACGGGCAGCAAAAGCTGCTCGCCAGCCGGGTACTGATTGTCGGTTTGGGTGGTTTGGGCGCGCCCGCCGCGCTGTATCTGGCCGGCGCGGGAGTGGGAACGCTGGTACTGGCCGATGACGATGAGGTACACCTCAGCAACCTGCAACGGCAAATCCTCTTCACGACAGAAGATGTTAACCAGCCTAAAGCACAGGTTACGCGCAAGCGGCTGAACCAGCTTAACCCCGATATTGAACTGGTGGCGCTCCAGACGCGGCTGAGCGGAGAAGATCTGCAACGCGAAGTTGCCCTTGCCGACGTGGTGCTGGACTGCACGGACAATATGGCGACGCGTCAGGCCATTAATGCGGCCTGTGTTGCACAGAACACGCCGCTGATCACCGCCAGCGCGGTCGGTTTCGGCGGGCAGATAATGGTGCTTACGCCGCCGTGGGCGCAGGGCTGCTACCGCTGCCTGTGGCCGGACGAGGCTGAACCGGAGCGTAACTGCCGCACGGCTGGCATTCTTGGGCCGGTGGTGGGCGTGATGGGTACCCTTCAGGCGCTGGAAGCCATCAAGTTGCTCAGCGGCATGGAAACAGAGCGCAACACGCTCCGGCTGTTCGACGCCCGTTCCAGCGGCTGGCGCCATCTGGCGTTAAACCGCGCCAACTGCTGCCCGGTATGCGGAGGCCGCGATGCGCATTCTGTTTAACGATGAGCCGATGACGTGCGACGACGATCTCACCGTTGCCGCCCTGCTCGACACGCTGCGCCAGATGAAGCCGGGAACGGCGCTGGCGCTCAATCAACAGATCCTGCCGCGCGAGCGGTGGGAACATCAGCAGGTCAATGAAGGCGACCAGATCCTGCTGTTTCAGGTTATCGCTGGGGGCTGAGATGTTACGTATTGCCGACAAAGTCTTTGATTCAAATCTGTTTACCGGAACCGGAAAATTCGCCTCCCCGCAGCTAATGGTGGATGCTATTCGTGAAAGCGGCAGCCAGCTGGTGACGCTGGCGATGAAGCGCGTGGATCTGCGTCAGCACAACGATGCCATACTTGCGCCGTTACTGGAGGCAGGCGTGACGCTCTTACCCAATACCTCCGGTGCGAAAACGGCCGAGGAAGCAATTTTCGCTGCGCATCTGGCCCGGGAAGCGCTCGGCACCTGCTGGCTGAAGCTGGAAATTCATCCGGACGCCCGCTGGCTGTTGCCCGATCCGATCGAAACCCTGAAAGCGGCAGAGACGCTGGTGCAGCAGGGATTCACCGTTCTGCCCTACTGTGGTGCCGATCCCGTGCTGTGTAAGCGTCTGGAAGAGGTCGGCTGCGCGGCCGTGATGCCGTTAGGGGCGCCCATTGGCTCCAACCAGGGACTGGAGACCCGCGCGATGCTGGAGATCATCATCGAGCAGGCGACCGTGCCCGTGGTGGTGGATGCGGGCATCGGCGTACCCAGTCACGCCGCGCAGGCGCTGGAGATGGGGGCCGATGCGGTGCTGGTCAATACCGCGATTGCGGTGGCCGACGACCCGGTGATGATGGCGCGTGCGTTCCGCCTTGCCGTGGAGTCCGGTCTGCTGGCACGACAGTCCGGCCCCGGCTCGCGCAGCTTTCAGGCGCAGGCCACCAGCCCGCTGACCGGTTTTCTGGAGGCACTCTGATGGCTACCTTTACCGATCGCTGGCGTCAGCTTAACTGGGACGATATTGCCTTACGCATCAACAGTAAAACCTCTGCGGACGTAGAGCGGGCATTAACAGCCCGGCATGTGACCCGCGAGGATTTGATGGCCCTGCTTTCTCCGGCAGCTAGCGCATACCTTGAACCGATGGCGCAGCGCGCGCAACGCCTTACCCGCCAGCGCTTTGGCAACACGGTGAGCTTTTACGTGCCGCTTTATCTCTCTAACCTGTGCGCCAACGACTGCACCTACTGTGGCTTCTCAATGAGCAACCGCATTAAGCGTAAAACGCTGGATGAGCATGAGATCGCCCGCGAGTGTGCGGCTATTCGTGAGATGGGTTTTGAACATCTCTTACTGGTGACGGGTGAACATCAGGGCAAAGTGGGGATGGACTATTTTCGCCAGCATCTTCCGGCCATCCGCCGCGAATTTGCCTCATTGCAAATGGAAGTGCAGCCTCTGTCGCAAGAGGAATATGCGGAACTGAAAACCCTTGGGCTGGACGGCGTAATGGTTTATCAGGAAACCTACCATGAGGCGACCTATGCCCGACATCACCTGAAAGGGAAGAAGCAGGATTTCATCTTCCGGCTGGAAACGCCGGACAGGCTGGGGCGCGCCGGTATCGATAAAATTGGGCTGGGCGCGCTTATCGGTCTGTCCGACAGCTGGCGGGTTGACTGCTATATGGTGGCGGAGCATCTGCTGTGGCTACAGCAGTACTACTGGCAAAGCCGCTATTCCATCTCATTCCCACGGCTGCGTCCGTGTACGGGAGGCATTGAACCCGCCTCGCTGATGGATGAGCGCCAGCTGGTGCAAACCCTGTGCGCATTTCGCCTGTTCGCGCCGGAAGTGGAATTGTCGCTCTCCACGCGTGAATCCCCCGCGTTTCGCGACCGCGCGATCCCTCTGGCGATCAACAACGTCAGCGCCTTTTCCAAAACGCAGCCGGGCGGTTACGCGGACGATCGCCCGGAACTGGAACAGTTTGCACCGCACGACGGACGACGGCCCGACGCGGTGGCGGAAGCCCTGACTGCACAGGGGCTACAGCCCGTGTGGAAAGACTGGGACAGCTGGCTGGGAAGAGCTTCGCATTTGCGCTGAAACCGCCTGCAACAACGCGGAAAGGTTACGAGACGGCTCGTAAGATCAACGCCGGGCGATTGAGGAGATCTGCCCGGTTTTATTAGGATTAACCACGTCAGCAACGGACGCTGACCAGGGTGAAAATGCTTCTTCCTCGTTTCGCCCTGCCCTCCGCCCCTTAAACAAAATTTCAATTGATAAAATAAATACGTCGTTTCTTATCTACTCTTAAGATAAATCAACCCGTCGGAAATCGCTTTCTGTATAATTTACTACCAGCAATCTGACAGCGACTATGCTGAGGATATCGACAGACGCAACGCGCCTACCATCTGGATTGATGCACAACTCATGGCACTCCACAGTAAAAAGCTCTCTTTCACCCGACCAATTATGGTCAGCTTCGCGGGGATTCTGTTCAGTTTCGCGATAATCGCGATTCTGGTCATCCTTTCACAACGGAAGGATTTTATTGAGGATTATCATAAAATTAATGGTAACTTCACCCATAATCTGGCGGTGAACTATACCGAATCCATCCTGCGAGAAAATGACTATATTCTTGGTCGCGCTGCGATGTACTACGCCCGTGAAGACAGAGTGAATCAGACGATAAATATCGATCCGACACAGGGTTTGCAGATGTTAATGCATTTGCAGAATCTGATGCCGACGGTGTCGTCTATCTCTCTTGCGGACACCGAAGGGCACCATCTGCGCGCGCCGGAAGTACTGCCAACGGAGAAGAGTAGGTCGTTCGACGCACGAACACGCCCATGGTTTATCGGGCAAGCGGAAGCCAGCAACTTTCCTCACTACACCCGCCCCTATCTGGACTATTTCACCCAACATCCTACGGTCACCCTCTATAAACCGGTCATTTCACCGGAAGGCCGTCTGAAGGGCACGCTCGCTTTCCATCTTGATTTAACCTCCATGGGGTATACCTTGCGTCAGATGGTGGCACCGGTTCAGGGTGAGTTTTTTGTCGTGGAACGTGACGGCGCCGTTGTGCTGCATCCGGACACGGGTGCGCTCTTTAAGCAGTACGTAAGCGAAGCGCTGATGGACAAAATGACCAGCGGCGAAGGGCATCTTTTCGACCCCAAAAGTAAAACCTGGTATTACTACTACTCTTTCACCAATCCGGACTGGTTTGTGATTTATCGGGTCTCCGATGCCACGCTTTCCGTCATCACCCGGCATGAAACCACCGTCGTCGGCTGGGGATTTGCGCTGGCGGCAATCATCATCATTCTGTTCGGGCTTTACCTTCGTCATGCCTCGCGTTCTGTGCTGATGAACATTATCAACGCCATCAAAACCGGCGACGTCAACCAGGCGCCACGCCTTGAAGCGATGCTCAGCCATACCATTCGAACCAATAAAGAACGCGAGCTGGCCTATGTCCGTCAGGCCACCCATGATGCGCTGACAGGCTGCAAAAACCGCCGTGCGTTCGACAACGATGTGGATGAGCTGCTGACCGCCCATCAACCCTTCGTTCTGGCGCTGATCGACATCGATAACTTCAAGTCCATTAACGATACCTGGGGCCACCTGAGCGGGGATATTGTTCTGCGCAACGTGGCGCGCGAAGGTATTCAGATCATGCAGCCGCACCACGTTTCCGTTTACCGCTACGGTGGAGAAGAGTTCGGCGTAATATTCCCGGC
>NZ_JABMCU010000207.1:0-7641 GCF_013179605.1 Enterobacter sp. CM29
GTTGCTCCGCCCAGTGCAGCGCCGCCTGCATGAGTTTTTCGCCCATGCCGCGCCCGGCTAACAAACCGATGCGCGCCTCTTGCTCGTTGAGCCTGCGAAGCGAAACAAAACCCTGAATCTGCCCACCGGCAGTACGGAACACCAGACAGACGTGGTCAAACGTGCCTTTAACCGCATTCTCTATCCACCGGGCATAAAAGCGGCCGCTGTCATCGGGCGCATACCAGGGCGCCCGGAAACGGCTTTGAGCGAAAGCCAGCGCCGCCATCTTGCGCAGCGCGGGGATATCCTGCTCCGATGCAATTTCCGCGCCCGGTGAGCCGTGGTGGGCCACGGTAACAGAGAGATCAACCTCGCCCTCGACCAGCCGGAATCCGTGCTGCTGGAGCGCGTCCAGCAGATCGGCGCGGTCCGCCGGGATCTTAGCCTGTACGCGCTGCCAGGCGCTGAAGTCTGCGTCCTGCAACGCAGGAGCGTTATCGCGCAGACGCACTATCGCTGAGGGGAGCGAAAAAAATACGCTTTCCCACTCAAGGGACTCCAGCACGCCGTTGAGAGTAATCAACGCCAAACGCCCTTAGTATCAACAATATACTGCTGACGCACGGCATCAGCGGAGACCGCTTTAAACGCATTGTGATCCACCAGCAGCACCAGCACATCCGCCGTCGCCAGCGCGTCATCCAGTGCGGTAAGGGTGCAGTGACCGGCAAGTTTTGCCGGCAACGCATGAATATTCGGCTCAACCACCAGCGTTTCACCGCTGTGCCAGGCTGCGATCGTTTCGGCAATTTCCATTGCCGGGCTTTCGCGAAGATCGTCAATATTCGGTTTGAATGCCAGACCAAAGCAGGCAATTTTCAGCTCACTGGCACGTTTACCGCTGTCGGCGAGGCAATCCGCCACCGTGGCTTTCACCTGGTTGATAACCCAGTGCGGTTTGTGGTCGTTTACTTCGCGCGCGGTGCGAATCAGGCGTGCCTGTTCCGGATTCTGCGCCACGATAAACCACGGATCGACAGCGATACAGTGCCCACCCACACCCGGCCCCGGCTGAAGGATGTTCACGCGTGGGTGACGATTGGCAAGGCGAACAAGTTCCCAGACGTTAATTCCCTGATCGGCGCAAATCAACGACAGTTCATTCGCAAATGCAATGTTAACATCGCGGAAGCTGTTTTCGGTCAGTTTGCACATCTCGGCGGTGCGGGAGTTGGTCACCACGCATTCGCCTTCAAGGAAGATCTTATACAGCTCGCTGGCGCGCGCGGAGCAGACTGGGGTCATGCCGCCAATCACGCGGTCATTTTTAATCAGTTCCACCATCACCTGGCCTGGCAGTACGCGCTCAGGGCAGTAGGCGATGTTGATATCGGCCTGGTCGCCCGCCTGCTGGGGGAAGCTGAGATCGGGACGCGCCTCGGCCAGCCACTGTGCCATCTGCTCGGTTGCCCCAACAGGTGAAGTGGACTCAAGAATAACCAGTGCCCCTTTCTTCAGCACAGGCGCAATGGATTTTGCCGCCGCCTCGACGTAAACCATGTCAGGCTCGTGATCGCCTTTAAAGGGCGTAGGCACCGCAATCAGGTACGCATCGGCTTCTACCGGCGTGGTGCTGGCGCGCAGGAAGCCACCGTCCACCGCCTTTTTCACCACACGATCGAGATCGGGCTCCACGATATGAATTTCGCCACGGTTGATGGTTTCTACCGCATGCGCGTTGATATCTACGCCAATAACCTGCTTTTGACGAGAGGCAAAGGCCGCCGCAGTAGGCAGCCCGATATAGCCGAGACCAACAACAGAGATGGTAGTAAAACTCATAGCGTTACCCGATTGTGTTTAAGTGCGTGCAAAATACGTCCACAAGCCTGCCCGTCCCCGTACGGGTTATGGGCACGGCTCATCGCCTGATACTCTTCTTCGTCATGCAGTAAGCGCGTGACCTCTTCGACAATACGATGCGGATCCGTTCCCACCAGACGCACGGTACCGGCAGTGACCGCTTCCGGACGTTCAGTGGTTTCGCGCATCACCAGTACCGGCTTACCGAGGGAAGGCGCCTCTTCCTGAATGCCGCCAGAATCGGTCAGGATCAGCCAGGCGTGGTTCATCAGCCAGACAAATGGCAGATAGTCCTGCGGCTCTATCAGGAGCACGTTTTCCACGTGGCCCAGGATACGGTTGACCGGTTCGCTGACGTTCGGGTTGAGGTGCACCGGATAGACAATCTGCACATCCTCGTTCTGCGCGGCGATTTCAGCCAGCGCGTGGCAAATTTGCTCAAAGCCACGGCCAAAGCTTTCGCGGCGGTGGCCCGTCACCAGAATCGTTTTCTTGCCGTTGTTCAGGAACGGATAGCGCGCAGCAAGTTCTGCCTGAAGCTCGCTGTTAGCCAGCACGCGGTCACGCACCCAAATCAGCGCATCAATGACCGTATTGCCGGTGACGAAGATCTTGCTGTCACTGATATTTTCGCGCAGCAGGTTCTGACGTGAGTTCTCGGTTGGCGCAAAATGGTACATCGCCAGGTGACCGGTGAGCGTACGGTTGGCCTCTTCCGGCCACGGGGAATAGAGATTGCCGGTACGCAGACCCGCTTCAATATGACCAACGGGGATACGCTGATAGAACGCGGCCAGGCTGGTCGCCACGGTGGTGGTGGTGTCGCCGTGCACCAGCACTACATCCGGCTTGAACGACTCCAGAATAGGCTTTAATTCTTGCAGAATACGGCAGGTGATTTCCGTCAGTCCCTGTCCCGGTTTCATTATATTGAGATCGTAATCCGGGACGATAGAAAAGAGGGTTAAGACCTGATCGAGCATCTCACGGTGCTGGGCAGTCACGCACACTTTCGCTTCAATATCAGGATCTCTGGCCAGCGCATGAACCAGAGGCGCCATCTTGATGGCCTCCGGCCTGGTGCCAAATACGGTTAGTACTTTCACATCGATTCTCTTCGATTAGACGATGAAGGCCGCAGCCTTCATCGTAGACGGCGTTCTTAGTTTGTGCGGCGACGCAATAACGCTACGCCAGCGCCAGTCAGTGCGCCCACAATCCCCCACATGATCATCAGGAATGCGCGACGCGGACTATCGCGTTTTACAGGCTCTTCAGGCGTTCTTAAATAACGATAGGTCTGAAAACGCGGGTCCAGCGTTGGACCGACGTTGAGCGTATTGAGCATGGCGCGGTTTTGGTCGTAATCAAGGTCAAAGTCAGGGCCAACGGCCTGGATATTTTCCAGACGTGCCTGAAGCATTGGGCGACCAAGAAGGAACATTTCTGAATCAGGGAGTTCGTCAGCCGGAACATCCGTTTCGCTACGGGAAATATTGTGCTGTTCCGCAATCTTCAGCGCCTGCTCAATATTATGCACGCGACGGGCGAAGATGGCCTTAGCGACCTCTTCCTGACGTTTGACCTGCGCTTTCATCTGGATAGTTCGCGCAGCCCAGGCGCCTTTCAGCTCGTCATTCAGATGACTGGCCGCACGCTGGCTGGCAAAAGCAACGTACTGACGCAACAGGTTATTGGCGTCCGGCGCCGTTTCCGCAATCAGCTTCACGCTGTCGCTAACGTTACGGAGCACATCGCCAGGCATAAACTGAATGTTGTTGATTAAATCATCCAGCAGCGCGGCATCCGCTTTGCTGTTACCGACCATGCGCTGCTTGTAGTAGTCTGTCTGGGACCAGAAATCGCGACGTGTATCCCACGACGCCAGCTGCATCACAAACTCTTTGTAGGACTCATCCATCACCGAGGCCTGATCCGGGGTCGCCAGATTGGCCTTGATATCAAGATTACGCAGGAATTGCTGCTGGGAGTAGTAGCCTCCAAGCATATTCACCGTTGGTCGGTCTGTGATCGCCGTGGCGCTCCACTCTTGTTTCGCAAAGAAGGTGTAGGCAAGCGCTAACAGCGCGAACCCCAGGCCAATCCCCACAATCCACAGTTTGCCCTGCCATAACACTCGAAACAAACCACGAATATCCAGCTCGTTCTCAGTGCCCACTGATTTCGCTCCCGCCAACGGTTGAGTCATCATAGTCCCGGTTTTACTTAGTTAATGTTGTGTTTTTGCCACTGTTCCGACGCATCCTGCGTTTTAAACGTTTAATAAAACGCGCGACTTTCCATGCACGCTTGATGCAGTAACCGTACATGAAAAATGCTAGCAAGAATAATACCAACATTACCCATTCAGGAATGAAATGAGCGTATTCCGCGGCAACGCCAATCGCAGCCAGAATAGCAGCCGCTAGCGTAATCAGCACAAACGCCTGACGAGACGTGAAGCCGGCGCGCATAATCAGATGATGAATATGCTGCCGGTCGGGAGAAAACGGGCTCATCCCTTTACGTAGACGACGGTACATAATAGCGACCATGTCCATCAGCGGGATGGCGATAATCCAGAGAGCCGTTACCGGGCTGATAGGGTGCGTTTTACCCTGCGTGGTCTCCAGCAGGACCCAGATCACCGTAAAGCCAATCAGGGTACTGCCCGCATCGCCCATAAAGACTTTATAGCGACGCCCTAACACACCCAGGTTCAGGCAGATGTAAGGCAGAATGGCGGCAATCATGGCAAAGCACCACATTGACAAGCTGTACTGGCCGTCAAACCATAAAATGATGCCGATTGCGCCAAACGAAACAGAGGACAGCCCACCGAGCAGACCGTCTATGCCATCAACCATGTTAAAGGCGTTGATAGCCGCCCACACGGCAAACAGCGTGAGGAAGAAGCCGAACGGCCCAAGCACCAGCTCCCAGGGACCAAACACGTAGCCCAGGCTTCTGAGATAGAGGCCGCCCACCACCATCATAATGATGCCAATGGCCGCCTGCACCGTCGCGCGGAACTTCACGCTGATATCAAAACGATCATCAAGGGCGCCAACCAGTACCAGCACACCGGCACATGCCAGGTAGAGTGCGGCATGGGGGATATAGTAATCCGCGATCCCGAATGTGAAACAGATGCCTGCGTATACCGAAATGCCGCCCACCAGCGGAATAAGCCCCTGATGACGTTTACGGAAATTCGGTTTGTCCACTAACCCAATTCTTTTTGCTACCTTGCGCGCAATGAACAAAAAACAGGTTGTGAATAAAAAAATACTGATCAGCTCAGTTACTGCAGTGAGTAGATTCACAATGGATTGCTCTCAACAAATGTTAGTCCCGGAAGTATAACCATGAAGCCTCTGCCTCAGAAGGATTAAAGAAGGCTTATCACAACTCCCTTTGTATGTTTTTCAATCAATTATTTCTTTGACTGTGCAAACCTTCTTATTGTCGCACCGACCGGTCAAAATTGGGAGTGTGTGGTAATAGCGTATAGTCCATAAATAAAAAACGCCACGTAAAAACGTGGCGTTTACTGGGATTATTTGCGTTACGAGCGTTTCATCATGTCGAAGAAATCGTCGTTCGTTTTAGTCATCGCCAGTTTGTTAATGAGGAATTCCATTGCGTCGATTTCGCCCATTGGATGGATGATTTTGCGCAGGATCCACATTTTCTGCAGCTCTTCCTGAGTGGTAAGCAGCTCTTCTTTACGGGTACCGGAACGGTTGTAGTCGATCGCCGGGAAGACGCGTTTTTCTGCGATTTTACGAGAAAGGTGCAGTTCCATGTTGCCTGTACCTTTAAACTCTTCGTAGATAACTTCGTCCATTTTGGAGCCGGTATCGATCAGCGCCGTCGCGATAATGGTCAGGCTACCGCCCTCTTCCACGTTACGCGCCGCACCGAAGAAACGCTTCGGACGATGCAGGGCGTTGGCATCCACACCACCGGTCAGTACTTTACCGGAAGCCGGCACCACGGTGTTGTAGGCACGCGCCAGACGGGTAATGGAATCGAGCAGGATGATCACGTCTTTCTTGTGCTCAACCAGGCGTTTCGCCTTCTCGATAACCATTTCCGCAACCTGAACGTGGCGGGAAGCAGGCTCGTCGAAGGTTGACGCAACCACTTCCCCTTTCACCAGACGCTGCATCTCGGTCACTTCTTCCGGACGTTCGTCAATCAGCAGCACCATCAGCACACAGTCTGGATGGTTGTAAGCAATGCTCTGCGCGATGTTTTGCAGCAGCATGGTTTTACCGGCTTTTGGCGGCGCCACAATCAGACCACGCTGGCCACGACCAATTGGCGATGCCAGATCCAGCACACGAGCGGTTAAGTCTTCAGTAGACCCGTTACCACGCTCCATACGCAGACGAGAGTTCGCGTGCAGCGGCGTTAAGTTCTCGAACAGGATCTTATTGCGGGAGTTTTCCGGTTTGTCGTAGTTGACTTCATTAACCTTCAACAGCGCAAAGTAGCGTTCACCCTCTTTTGGAGGACGAATCTTACCTGAAATGGTGTCACCAGTGCGGAGGTTGAAACGGCGGATTTGGCTAGGGGATACGTAGATGTCGTCAGGGCCGGCGAGGTAGGAGCTGTCTGCAGAGCGGAGGAAACCAAATCCGTCTTGCAGTATCTCCAGCACACCGTCGCCAAAGATATCTTCGCCACTCTTAGCGTGTTGCTTCAGGATGGCGAAAATGATGTCCTGCTTGCGCATACGAGCCTGGTTTTCCAGTCCCATATTTTCGCCGAGAGTGATCAGCTCAGAAACCGGCGTATTCTTTAATTCGGTAAGATTCATAATGGTGTGGGTTCTTAAACTCGGGGTGATTCTCGAACTTAATGTTGTGAATGGTATGGCAGGGTCATCCATGCCTGTTTAGCGGCCATCACCTCATGTCTGTTCGCTGTCTGGTCACAGGGAAAGAACGCAGAACTGAAACGACAAGACGGATTGAGTGACAAGCCCGGAATCTAGCAACTTCACGCACTGTTTAAGTTAACAACGGGAAGTATCGGGTAAAACAAGATTCAAACAACAAGATATGTTTAAAACGTAGTCATAGCTAACTTAGCACGACTAAAGCCGGGCGTCCAGAGCTCACCATTAATTAGGCGCTCTGGACGCTCAGCGGAGAAACCTTACGCCAGGTTAGCGTCCAGGAACTCTTTCAGTTGACCTTTGGACAGTGCGCCCACTTTGGTCGCCGCCACGTCACCGTTCTTGAACAGCAGCAGGGTCGGGATGCCACGGATACCGTATTTTGGCGCGGTGCCCGGGTTCTGGTCGATGTTCAGCTTGGCAACGGTCAGTTTGCCCTGATATTCGTCAGCGATTTCATCCAGAATCGGAGCGATCATTTTGCAAGGACCACACCATTCAGCCCAGAAATCAACGAGGATCAGCCCGTCAGCTTTAAGTACGTCCGTGTCAAAACTGTCGTCAGTCAGGTGAATAATTTTATCGCTCATATATAACTCCACAGGAATAAGCCTGGTACGTTGGTTTTGTCTCCACCAACGACGTGTTGATGTCGCATTAACCAACTAAAGGTTGACTTTATTTCACCGGATACGCTTTCGTAAAGCAATAGTAAGCTGATATTCTACCACACTATGAGCAAAACACATTTAACAGAACAGAAGTTTTCCGACTTCGCCCTGCACCCAAAGGTGATCGAAGCCCTTGAAACTAAAGGGTTTCATAACTGCACGCCCATTCAGGCTCTCGCCCTGCCGCTGACGCTGGCCGGTCGTGATGTTGCAGGG